>OMSV01000048.1:1429-11387 GCA_900290385.1 Syntrophobacter sp. SbD2
CGATCGAGACCGGCCAGTATTCGAGCCAATTCTGCGGCAGTGGCAAAACGGGGCGGGGCGGGCAAATTAGGCCCGCATACCTGGCTCATCATATTGGGGGTAAGAAGCGCGGGTTTACCCGGAAATTCACGGCTAAACAAAATGATGGAATTTTCAAGGCACAGCGCAGTGGCCAGCCCCTCACGGCAAACTTCGTCCCTGGGCTGTTCCAGGTCATAAGCAACTATGAAGGCGGTATCGAGGCTCCCTACGACGGCTGTCCCGGTTTGAACGCGAAACCGCCTGTCATTGAATCCCGGGAGGTCCTGCACGGCAAACCGGGCTTTGCCGTATGTCAGCGAAATGAGTCCCTGCCTGATTTTTTCGGAGCGATTGTAGACATACCCGGAAATTTCCACACTCGTGTCTGCAGCGAGTTTCATCCTGCTCTGGTCGATAAAGACGATCTCAGCGGAACTGCCTGCGCCGGTAAATATCCTGTCTTTTATAAACAAGGGATCGCCGGCCTTGAGAGGTTCCTGCTTACCGGCCCTCTCAACGGTTACTGTTCCGGTGAGAACGTCGGCCCTGGCGGCAAGTTCGGGCGCAGCCGGTAACTGAGGCGCCGCAAGAAGAAATGCAATGGCTGCCGTCAGCCCAAACAAGATTTTCGCCGGGACCTTCATTCCCGCTTCTCGCTCCCTGCTTCCTGCTTCCTTCCTAGTGTCCTGAGTTAGTAATTCGTTATATAAGTCCTGCACACACAGGCCGTTATTCCGGCCCCCGGACTGGAAACTTCCGGGGCAGGGTTCGCCGAAATCCAGATATTTTCAATAAGTTAGCCCAGTTCTGGACCCCGGCCTGCGCCGGGGTGACATGCATCAGGATGTCCTTTTAAGGGCGCCAATTATGCGCCGGGGTGACATGCATCAGGATGTCCTTTTAAGGGCGCCAATTATGTTGTGTATCTTTGACTCAGGACACTAGTGTTGCGTTTCTTTAGTTACTCGATATTTAAAAAACTCTCTGGATTCCGGCTCAAAGGCGCTGCCGGAATGACGGAGTGTGGCGACTCATTGTAGTCAAATATCGATGAATTTGTGAAACGCTACACTAGCCGTAACGGTAGTGTACTCCGAATCCGCCACGGGGATAATTCCAGTCGATCGCGACACCTGCATTGGGACACACTACCCGGCAGGTCCCACACTCCAGGCATCCCGCGTAATCAAAACTCAGCTCTTCGTCCTTTATGGAAAAAAGGCTTGCGGGACATGCGAATGTGCATGGCTTGGGTTTACAGGCCGAGCAGATTTCCTTGTTCACCTTGATATGCGGCTGTTCATCGTCTACGACAAACTTGTCCACTCCCAACAATTGTTCGATAGTAAGCCTCTTCAAAGGTTTCGCGCTCCCTTCCAGCCATCGCGGGCCAATTGGATCAGGCTTATACTGCTTTGCTTTATCCGGTCGAGAACCATCTTCATGAGATGGACAGGCGGGGCGCCGTCTACCGTGAACAACTTGCTCGCAAGCTCCGTAACGAGCTTGGGATACGCCTTAAACATACGTTCATTTTCCAGGAATTCCGGCGCCTTCCGGTATGCTTCAAGATCCCTTAGAACAAAGCTCTGGTTCAACAAATCCACATATCGGCTGAGTCCCCGTCGAGAGAAGTCATTGCGGGCTTTTGCCTCAATAACGGTCCTGGCCGCAGCCTCACCCGATGCGATGGCAAAATCCATTCCGCGTACCGTATAGCCGAGGTTGAGAACAAATCCCGCAGCATCGCCCGCCACAAGCATCCCATCGCCATATAGCTGCGGCGTCATCGCCAAACCGGCCTCAGGCACCAGGTGAGCGGAATATTCAGCCACTTCTCCGCCTTCGATCAAAGGGGCAATGTGGGGATTGCTCTTGAAATCCTCCATGATGTCGCAGAGCTTTACCTGGCATCGTTGGAGTTCTCCCACATTGATGACCAGTCCCAGAGAGATGCTGCTTTTATTAGTATAAAGAAAGCCGCCTCCCTGCATGCCGTTGGAGCAGTCGCCCACGAACAGCAGGGCCGCGCCGTTATTGCCCTCAAGTTGGAACCGCTGGCTGATAGTTTCCGCCGGCAGTTCGATGATCTGCTTGACCCCCGTGGCTACCTGGTTTGGAGCAAACATCTTTGCCCAGCCTGCCTTTTGGGCCAGTAACGAATTGACCCCATCAGCCGCGACTACGACATCCGCCAGCATTTCGTCCTCGCCGGCCCGTATGCCGATGACCTTTCCGCCGTCCATCAGCAACTCGTCAACCCGTATGCCGCAGGCAAGCAGCGCGCCGGCCTCCTCAGCCTTCGATGCAAGCCAGGCGTCGAACTCTGCCCTCAACAGCGTAAAAGAATGATACGGGTCGGCAGCCCAACTCATATTCCGGCAATTGATCGAAACGCTTTGACCGCCGTTCAGAAAGGTAATGCTCTCCTGTGCGATCGGCCGCTCAACAGGGGCTTCTTCCCAAAACCCCGGCATAATGCGGCTAAGAGCGTGACTATACATGCGGCCGCCGTACATATTCTTGCTGCCGGGCGCCGTTCCCCTTTCGACCAGGACCACGTCGTGGCCCCCTTTGGCCAAAACATAAGCGGCCGTACTGCCGGCAGGACCGGCGCCCACTACAATCGCTGTGAATTTTTCCTCTGCCACATCAAATACCGCTCAGGCTTATTTGTTCAGAGCTTTTTTCAGTTCTTCGATCAGTATCGGTACAACCTGATAAAGATCACCCACTATCCCGTAGTCGGCCGCTTCAAAAATAGGGGCGCTCTCATCGCGATTAATGGCGAAGATAATCTTACTGTCGCGAATACCGGTCACATGTTGGATCTGTCCGGAAACCCCCACGCCAATATAGAGGTCCGGCTTAACCTTCTTTCCGGATATGCCCATGTATACATCTTCGGGAAGCCAGCGCAGTTCTTCGGCAATGGGCCTGGAACAACCCACCTCTCCCCCCAGGACATCTGCAAGGTCTCGAGCCAGCTTGACATCTTCCTTTTTTTCGAAACCACGGCCAACGCAGACGATGATCTTTGCTTCCGTTATATCTACAGCCTCATGCGCCCTGGCGGTTCGACTGATGACCGTTACCGGCGAAAAGGGCATGGCGGAAATTTCGCGAACCTTTCCTTCCCGCCCTTCCACCAGGGGCGCCGGATCGAAAACTCGCGGAGAAATGGCGGCCATCTGGGGCCGGGTGGTACAAATCACTTTCTGGACCGCCAAACCACAGAAAAGCAAACGTTCCATCCGCAGGAGGTTTTTTTCTTTGTCAACCTCGAATCCTATACAACCGCTGCATAACCCGGTGTTCAATTGCGAGGCAAGACGAGCGCCAATTTCCTTTCCCCTCTGAGTCGCCCCGACCAGGAAGACGTCGGGGTCCTCTTCACGGACCACCTGCGCTAAAACCGGCACATAGGATTCCAACGGCTGATCCTGTGCCAGCGGCTGCAGCACGAGGACCTCGTCGGCGCCGTGGCTGATGTATTCCCGGGCAAACTCATTGCTAAGAGCGAATGACACCAGCTTCGTCCCGAGATCCCGGGCGAGATTCACACCAGCATTGAGCAGTTCCAGAGTATGTTCACGCGTTTCTGCAAAAACCAAAATTCCCGCCATTTATGAATTCTCCTCAGGCAATCACCCCATCTTTCAAAAGAGCGCTTATGAGCGAACCGATCTCCTCCGGCTGGGCGCCAAACTTCAGGTGCCGCCGCTCCATGGTCGATCCCAGAACGCCGATTGTCTGCAAACATGGATCGAAACTTTGACCAAGTTTATCGAGGGTGATATTTTCCACAGGCTTTTTCGCCGCTCCCAGCACCTGTTTCAAAGAAGGTATCCTCGGGGTGTTGATATCCGGCAGAACCGTTATCAAAGCCGGTAACGGAATGGATACAGCTTCAATCCCGTCATCGAGTTTGCGCTCCGCCACTATGCGGTTTTCATTTTCAATATACGTTAGCTTGTTAACATATGTGGCGCATGAAATGCCGAGCTTCTCAGCTAAAACCGGCCCGACCTGCTGAGTGTAGAGATCGCTCGAACCCTCACCGCAGATGATCAGATCGAACTCGATATCTCCATGGATCGCCGCCGCCAGCACTGCGCCCGTCTGAGAGGGCTCAAGGTCGGTAAACGACGGATCGTTTATGAAATATGCCTTATCCGGACCACGAGACAGGACATCTTTCAGACAGCTTTTGGCCGTTGGCGGAGCAACGGTCACAGCGGCCACAGCGGCGCCATGCAGTTCCTGAAGATGCATAGCTTCTTCGACTCCATTGCGGTCATAGGGGTTTATCTTGTAGCTGACCCGGTCAAGTATTAACCTGCGCGAACCGGCATCGATCCTGATGTCTGCTTCGTCAACCACCCACTTGAAACAAGTTAAAATCTTGAGCATTTCATTTCCTCTGTTTCCCGATGACCACTAGTACTTTGTCAACTAAGTTCCGATAGATAAGGGACTCAAGCCCGTCATTCCGGCGGAGGCCGGAATCCAGATTATTTTCAGTTGGTTAAGAGCACTGGACCCCGGCCTTCGCCGGGGTGACGATTTCTCGCAACATGTTATAACTTTGTTGACAATATACTAGCCCGGCACGTTATCGGCGATGACCATCTTCGTGAATATCGATGTACCGCCATGAATCTGAGTTATCTTGGCATCACGATAAAGGCGTTCGACTTTTTGACCCTTTATGGTGCCCATACCGCCGTGAATCTGCACCGCTGAATCAGAGTAGCGCACTGCGGTTTCCGAAGCCATGAGCTTTGCCATTGCGGCTTCCTTGCTGTGAGGCATATCTTGATCATAACACCAGGCGGCGTAATAGGCTAAACATCTTGAAACCTCTATTTCAGTCGCCATATTGGCTAGCATCCACTGGATTGCCTGGAAATTGCAAATAGGCTGGCCGAACTGGACTCTTTCCTTTGAATAACTAATGGATTCATCCAGAGCACCCTGAGCAATACCCAATGCCAGGGCGGCGATGCCTATCCTGCTTGCGTCAAGGGCCGTCCCGGCGATAGCAGGTCCCTGCCCTTCCTGACCCAACAGGTTCTCTTTAGGAATGCGGCAGTCTTTCAACAAAACCTCGGAACTCGGCGCACCTCTCAAACCCATTTTATTGACGTCCTTACCCACTTCAATGCCGGGAAGACCCGCAGGCACTATAAAAGCGCTGCCCCCGCCGGTCCCCCTGGACTTATCTGTCTTGGCAAACACGATGAACACCCCCGCATTCGCGGCATTCCAGACGAAGGTTTTGACGCCGTTCAGAACGTATTCATTGCCGTCCGAAACAGCAGTTGCGGCCGCATCGTCACCGGTTCCCCGTTCGTTTAGAGCGAAGGCGCCCAATATATCGCCCTTGCAAAGGGGAACGAGGTATTTTTTCTTTTGGGCGTCGGAGCCGTATTTATATATGGGATTGCAAGCCAGGGAAGTATTGGCCTCGACTATAAAGCCCGTGGCTGCGCAAGCACGGGAGAGCTCCTCGATGGCTATGATATAGGTTAAATAGTCGGACCCGGCCCCACCGTATTCCTCAGGATATGGGATACCCAGCATGTCCTGCTCGGCCAATCTCTTGATATTCTCGGCCGGAAAACGTGCCTCCTGATCGACTTGGTCTGCGATGGGTTCAACGTACTTTTCACAAAACTCTTTTATATTGGCTTTGACCAGTTCCTGTTCTTCCGTCATTTCGAAATCCATAGTAACGTCCCCCATTGCGGTTTGTCTTGGTAACGGACTCTTGGGATGCTCGGTTACCGTAACAGTTCGCGAGCAATGATCAGGCGCTGTATCTCGCTGGTTCCTTCATAGATCATGGTGACGCGAGCGTCGCGGTAAAAACGTTCCGTGGGACAACCCTGGGTGTAGCCGTAGTCGCCAACGATCTGTAAGGCGTCATGGCAAGCTTTGTTCGCAGCTTCAGTTGCATAGACCTTAGACATCGAGGCTTCCTTGGCGTAGAACTTCTTCTGGTCCTTGAGGGACGATGCGCGCAGCAGCAAGAGTCTCGCACCTTCAAGCCGCGTGTAGTTTTCCGCTATTATAGATCGAACATCCTGGCGGCCGGCCAGGGTCTCATTGCCCTGCATCTGCTCTTTGGCATACTTTGCGGCAAAATCCATGGCCGCAAGCCCGATGCCCAGTGCCATGGAACCTATGCCGATCCTTCCGCCCGCCAGTTCAGATGCGGCAATGCGGAAACCATCATTGTGGACACCCAGAAGATTTTCCTTCGGGACACGACAGTTGTCAAAGATCAACTCATTGGTCGGAGAGGCCAGTTGTCCGAGCTTTTTTTCGAGTTGGCCCACCCGGAAGCCGGGGAACGACGGTTCCACCAGAAAAGCGCTGATGCCTTTGCCCTTCCGCGCTTCTTTGTCAGTTACCGCCNNAAATCTTTTGACCGTCCAGCACCCAGTGATCGCCGTCAGCAACAGCGCTCATGCGCATACCGGCTGGGTCCGAACCGGCAATGGTCTCGGTCAGCGCAAAACCACCCGCAGCAAACTCACCACTGCAAAGGGGCGGAATGTATTTCTCTCTGAGTTCTTGCGAGCCAACCGCCTGGATCACTTCGGCCACCATGTTGGTGACCGAAGCGGTCACTCCCGTTGAAGCGCAGCCTCGACCGATTTCAGTCATGGCCAGGGAGAAAGACACGGTATCCGCCCCGGTGCCACCGTATTGGGGATCTATGGTGATGCCCATAAAACCGAGTTCTGCAAGCTTTTTCAAAACAGCCAGCAGCTTCTCACGGTTCTTGGTCCGGTCCAATTCAGCAGCTATTGGCTCCAATTCGCTTTTGACAAAATCTGCAGCGGTTTTCTGAATTTTCTTCTGCTTTTCTGTCAGTTCAAAATCCATTTTATCCACCCTGCCCGATCAATAAGTATAGAAACCGCGCCCTGTTTTTCGACCCAGCCATCCGGCTTCCACGTACTTGCGAAGAAGGGGGCATGGACGGTATTTTGAATCGCAAAAGCCATTATATAACACTTCCATAATTGCAAGACACGTATCCAGACCAATGAGGTCGGCCAGTGTCAGAGGGCCCATTGGGTGATTCATCCCAAGACGCATGACGGTGTCAATATCTTCAGCCTTGCCCACTCCATGGTAAAGCGCGTAGACCGCTTCGTTTATCATGGGCATTAGAATCCGGTTGGCAATGAAACCCGGAAAGTCGTTGGAAAGGGCCGGGGTCTTCCCGAACTTGATCGACAGGTCCCATGTCGTCTGAAAAGTCTCATCGGAAGTGGCAATCCCTCGAATTACCTCGACAAGCTGCATAACCGGCACCGGGTTCATGAAGTGCATGCCGATCACCTTATCGGGCCTTTTCGTCTGAACCGCAATCCGACCGATAGGGATAGAGGAGGTATTGCTTGCAAGGATCACTTCCGGCCGGCAGATTGTATCAAGTTCGCGAAAAATTGCGAATTTTATTGGTTCGCTCTCGCTGGCGGCTTCAACCAGGAAATCGACGGGAGCCATGTCTTTAAGACTGGTGCTGATTTTAATCCGCCCCAGGATGGCTTCCTGGTCCGCCTGGGTCATTTTCCCTTTTTGGACATTTTTGGTCAATATATTCGTGATGTTCTTGAGACCGCGCACGACGAATTCATCCTTGATGTCATTCATGATCACCTGTAGGCCGCTCATTGCGGCTACCTGGGCAATCCCGCTTCCCATCTGGCCTGCGCCAATAACTCCAAAGGTTTTTATCTCCATTTGAGTCTCCTCCTTTTTTTATGTCTACCTCTTGACCACCATGGCCACAGCTTCGCCTCCTCCGAGACACAGTGAAACAAGCCCTGTCTTTTTATCGGAACGTTTCATCTCATGGAGCAACGTGACCAGAAGACGGCAGCCGCTCGCCCCTATAGGATGACCCATGGATACGCTGCCCCCGGCCACGTTTACTTTGGCGGCTTCCAGTTTCAGCTCTTTCATCACGCACACAGTTGATCCGCTGAAGGCTTCGTTGATCTCGAACATATCGACCTTATCCATTCCGATGCCCTCTTTTTTGAGGCATTTGGGTATGGCCCAGATCGGAGCTGCCAGAACGTACTTCATATCTATGCCGCTCGACGCCTGGGCCCCTATCGTACCCATGATGTTGCAGCCCAATTCCATCGCCTTTGCCCTTGACATAATAACGGCCGCAGCGGCGCCGTCACTTATCACGGAGGCATTCCCGGCAGTCGTGACGCCGCCTTCCTTGAATGCGGGTTTCATTGCCGCGAGTTTTTCATAAGAGGTTTCCCTCGGACACTCATCCTGGCCGAAAATAACCTGCTCGCCTTTGCGGGGCGCTAACTGCACCGGGACTATCTCTTCTTTGAATTTACCTCCGGCAATGGAGGCCAGAGATCTCTTGTAGGATTCGAGGGCATAACGGTCCTGATCTTCACGTGTTACGCCATATCTTTCACTGCAAAGCTCGTTTGAAATGCCCATGTGGAAATCATTGATTATGTCCCACAACCCGTCGTGAACCATGTGATCGAGCAGGACGCCGTTGCCCATCCGGTAGCCGCCTCGAGCCTTTTCCAGATAGTAGGGAGCCATGCTCATGTTCTCCATGCCCCCCGCAACTACAACATCGGCATCGCCCAACTGGATGGCCTGAGCGGCCAGCATCACCGCCTTCAAGCCCGAACCGCAGACTTTGTTCACCGTGATGGCTTCCACCTCCCAAGGCATACCGGCTGCAATTGCAGCCTGTTTGGAAGGATTCTGCCCATAGCCGCATGGGAGCACCAAACCCATTATGACTTCGTTTACCTGATCTTTGCCTATCCCTGCGCGCTTAACAGCTTCTTCGATTACGATACCACCCAACTTTGTGGCCCCTATGGAACTGAGCGACCCATTAAAGCTCCCTAGCGGGGTCCGCACCGCGCTGACGATTACGGCTTCACGCATAGCAGTCTCCTGATGATCGGTGAGGTGAGAACACTTTTTTAAGACAATACAGTCCTCGATAGATTCAGAGAAGGACGGGCAGACAAGCCCGCATTTGAGAAGAATAAAGTTAATTGAGCGATTCAGTGGTTATCAGGGCATGGCGGGGCATTGCTTTCGGATGATGCGCAAAAAGGGTCCGGATAACGAACAGAGCTTGATTTTATTCCCACCAGCGCCGGATACGGTCAGTCAGCAAGATATCGCTCATCCTAGTGGTATCTCGAATACCTTTTTAGCAGAAGAGTTGGTTTTTTACAAAAAGAATATTGCCTTGCGGCCCAGCCTGTCAGTGCCATGTCGTTTTCGTGTGAAACGGGGTGCTTTTAAACGCTGTCCAAACCTGCTGCCTTCAATCTTTCTCGAACGAACCCGATGGGCTTTGAAATAACGAAAGTTTTCTCGCGTGACTGCCCACCTTTGAGCAGTTTGATCTCGGATTTGGCAACACCCAGAGTTTTGGCAAGGAAATCAATGCATTCCCGATTTGCCTCTCCTGCAACCGGAGGTGAGCTGATGCGTATTTTCAGCCTCTTGCGGAAAGTGCCTGCAAACTCACGCCTCGATGCCCTCGGTTGAATGTAAGCGCAAAGAAACGTTTCTCCCGTTTTCTCCGATAGATAAGCGAAATCTTCCTGCGCCACTTCACATTCCAATCGTTTGGAGATTAGCTGGTTTCCGTCCGTAAAGGGTCCTTTTCCGCCCTGGCGGCGTCAATCTTCTGGCTTGCTTGTGCGGCGTACCCAAGTACGCCTCCGAGCAACCCTTCGGTTTCCTGGCCGGGACTGAGACGTTCCGGGCAGGGTTATTGACANNCTGATGAGTACACTGTATACCGTAGCAGTAATAAAGTGTAGTCTCCGTATTTCGTGTGCGGGTGTGGCATTACGGCGCACCCGCCGTTCAAACCAAACAGCCGGCGAGGTATGCGATG
>OMSV01000048.1:11397-13038 GCA_900290385.1 Syntrophobacter sp. SbD2
CCCGCCGTTCAAACCAAACAGCCGGCGAGGTATGCGATGAAAAGGGTGCTTATTCTTTCTGTAATCTTTTCCGTGTCATTTGCTGCCCTGGCATTTCTCGGGGTCGCTCAGGCTAAAGCAGCGGAGTTTTCAGCCGACATGTCCATAGTGCCCAAAGGCGATGAACCGATGCAGGGCAAAATTTTTGTAAAGGGTGACAAAGTTAAGCAGGAAACCTCCGGAGACGACGAGACTCAAGTCATGATCATCAGGCCCGATAAGAAGCTGACCTGGATGCTCTCGCCTGAAGAGAAAACATATGTTGAAATGCCTTATCAGTCTACGGATAAGACGTTTGAAGAATGGACGGCCGACAAGGAAAAGAATGCTAAATTTCTCGGGGAAGAAACCGTGTCCGGCACGCCTTGTAAGAAATATGAAATCATAGAGGACGGGGAAAAGACTTCCCTTTGGATTTCCAAACAATTTCACTTTCCGATCAAGATCGAAGATTCAGAAATGACAATGGAGTACAAGAATATCAAGTTAGGTCCGCTTGACGATTCCATCTTCGAGCTGCCGGCTGGATACGATAAAATGGATATGCCGATAGTTCCGCCAAAGGATTAACAAAAAGAAGATATGGTTCTTTTACCGGTTTTGGGCAAATCGCAGTCTTACCAGGTAAACCCCTCAAAGATAATCGCCCTTGGCCTGAACTACCGCAGCCACATTGCGGAAAGCCATTCGGTCCAAGTGCGAGGGTTTACAGAGGCAGTACCTAAAGAACCCATCCTGTTCCCGAAGACTCCAAACGTACTCGTAGGACCGGGTGAACCTATAGTGATACCCGCTTTCCTGCTGGAATACGGATTCGAGGACCTTAGAACCGACTACGAAGCCGAGTTGGCGGTAATAATCGGGAAGAAGTGCAGGAATATAACGCCCGATGAGGCGTTTGAGCATGTTTTGGGCTATACGTGCATGAACGATGTCAGCCAGCGCAATATTCAGACCGGCGACCCTTCGGGGTGGTTTCGGGGAAAATCTCTGGATACCTTCGGTCCCATTGGCCCGCAGATCGTTCTCCAGAAAGACATCGGCGATCCTCAGGAGCTGCGCATTCAATGCCGGTTAAACGGCAGGACCGTTCAGGATGCCAGCACCGCCCAGATGATTTTCCCGGTGCACGATGTAATAGCATTCATATCAAAGAATTTTACCCTCATGCCGGGCGATGTCATCGCAACAGGCACTCCGAGCGGAGTGGGACGAATCCATAATGGAGACGTAGTGGAAGTCGAAATAGAGAAGATAGGCGTTCTGAGCAATCCAGTGATGGAAGAGTGGAAACAATGACTCGTGTCTCTTGAGGCTTAAGTTCGATAACGCTGCGAAGAAAAGGCAGGCCGGTGTTGCTCAATAGGAACAACCGGCCCGCCATCTCTCGAATTGAATTGTCTGCGCCACCACCAATCTTACTTGCAACCGGGCAATTGGCTGAAAAAGTCGTTGCCTTTGTCATCGACGAGGATGAAAGCAGGGAAGTCCTCCACTTCGATCTTCCATATGGCTTCCATACCCAACTCGGGGTACTCCAGCACTTCGACTTTCTTTATGTTGTCCTGGGCCAGGATAGCAGCAGCCCCACCGATCGAGCCA
>OMSV01000007.1 GCA_900290385.1 Syntrophobacter sp. SbD2
ATCCAAACTGCATGTAGGGATAGAATTTTTGCCCGAAACACTTCTCTGCGACCCTGAAACCCGTAAAAAACCATACGATTTTGAGATCGGACATGCAAGAGATATCTTAACGGTATTTTTCAAAAAATCGGTCACCGGTGCCGGTGACCTCATACCGCTGCCGCCCGACTGTCTTTTCGCGGGTTCATGGGGGGGATGGCCGGTCTGCGGAGCGACTTCAGGAGAAGAGGGGACAAGAGCATTACGGGACCGGAAGATTCCGGGTTTTGTGAAAGCGGGGGAGGTTGCTTAACTCGCGGCCATACGCCTTGGCACAGCAGCATAGCTCGCGGGTTGCGGGGGGCTAGTTCATTCGCTCTTTCGCCTATGATCTTTGACTAAAGGGGGTCGATCCTGGTCCATGTCGGGCAGTTGGTCCCGTCGTCGATGCATTCTTGCGGAGGAGCCGGCACAAGCCAGAGATACCAGTCGGTCTTTTCACTCTTGAAGGCCGCAACCATATCTTCGGACTCGGTCTGATCCGCCGTCAAAGTGATATGCCAGGGCGTACCGCTTTTCCCCGGGCTCGTTGGATGGTCCGGCCCCTTGATCTTATCAAATCCCTCAACGTCCAGCTTATTCGCCAACTTATCCAGAATATCACTTTTAAAAGTCTGTGTCCATATGCCGCTCCAATCGCTGAGAGCGGGAAGGTCCCCATGCAAATGCCAGGGTTTGTCGTTGAAGAGCAACTTAAAATANNCCGGGACACCGGTTTCCGACCTCGGGGAAAGTATGACCGCCCACCTGCCAAGGGCTTCCGGGTCTTGGCAGGACTCACCTGCAGCGCGAACCGAATCTGGAGCGGTAAGATTAACAAGCAACAGGGCCATGAACATCACTGTGAAGAAATAGAGCCGGCAGCGCATAATTCCCTCCAAACATATTGACCGAGGCGCATCCGCAACAGAGTGGAGCTATTCTTTAATCCCAAATAATGCGTTAACCCCTGTTAGAACAGCCTTTCGGCACGAATATTTATTCGAATAACCACATGATTTTTAACACCAAAGCCTCCTTTTTAGGTAATATGCGTTTGCTCAACGACCCTGAAAAGGAGGCGCCTAAATAGTGAATACGAGTGTAGCACAAGAACAGCAAAGATGACGGCTAATGCGGAGCTAAGTATGAACTTCTTCATGGATGGTTGCTCCTTGTATGGGAAGACTTAATCAATACGGCAGAAAGTCACGCGGAGTCAAGTATTTCCTCTATTACCGAACCCGAAACCTGTTGAACCTTGCTGTGAATTGGCCCGCCATAGAGAAAATTGCTTCTGCCCTGATTGAAAGCGGTCGTATTGGTAGGAAATCAGCCTACCGGATCATAAAGAAGTGCATGGTCCATCCGGCTACTTTGCCTCTGATTCCGGCACCCGAACAGAAGAAGAAATCTGAATTTCGGCCTAAAAGGCCACCGAGAAACACAAGTCCCGCGACAGTGAACCGGGAGGTGGCTTGTCTTAAGTCGATGCTTAACCGTGCAGTAGCTGCAGGCAAGCTGATAATCAATCCATTAAAAGGTCTTGAGATGCTCAAAGAAGATAATGTCCGCGAGAGGACCCTAACAAACCAAGAATATAGAAGCCTCTTGGATGCTTGCGCTCCGCATGTTCGGCCCATTGTCATGACAGCGTATCTCACAGGAATGAGGAAATCAGAAATCATCTATTTGACATGGGGCGAGGTTGACCTGCGGGAGGATTTTATCAATCTTTCGGCTGAGAGAACCAAGACAAAAGAGGGGAGAAAGATACCAATACACCCAGACCTCAAGGCGATGTTTCGAGACCTTCCGAGAGGGTTGCATACGGATAGAGTATTTCTTTTCGACGGTAAGCCGCTCGACGGCATCAAAACGTCCTTCAACGCAGCATGCCGCCGCGCAGGCATAGCCGATTTCTGCTTCCATGACCTTAGACACTGCGCTATCAATAATCTACGTCTTGCGGGGAATGATTACTTCAGAATCATGGCTGTTTCCGGGCATAAGACAATGAGCGTCTTCAAACGTTATAACGATGTGACAACGGACGAACTGAGACAGATAAAATGGAAGGAACCCGGTGCAAATGGGGGGATGGACACCTATATGAACACCTCGGCGGAGGAAAGCTCGTAAACCTGGCAGGCCAGGAGGGATTCGAACCCCCAACCCCCGGATTTGGAGTCCGATGCTCTAACCGTTAGAGCTACTGGCCTGCAGGAGCAAACCTTATAACTGATTTGGCTTTTCAATGTAAAGCAAAAACAAAGACGCAAGGTTGCAGGTGAATGTGCAACACGGTTCAGCGCCGGCAGGTACGCTGACCGACAAACCCATCGACCCGGCTACGCTCCTTCATCCATGGTTCAGCCTGAAGCTTTTCAATGCAGCCCCCCCCCGCTACTCTCCTTCATCCACCCCGCTACACTCCTCCACCAATTTGCCTGTTTTGGGCAAAATTCACAAATGCACAAAAATTTCTTGCCACTTACTTTTTTTGTTTCACAAGCAATTAATTTCACGTATACTAAGCTTATTTGAAAAGAGTTTTCCCAGTTCGTGCTGAAGCGCTGCGCAAATCACTCGACTCTTCCGTTCCAAATCCGGCTCAAAATCCCTGTTGCGCTCTACAAACTGTTGATTACATTGTGCCGATCAGGCAAACCGCGCAACTGTACTCGGAGCATGACCTGGCCACCAACCTGACCATGGAGATCCGATGAAAATCAAATACTGCAAGAAGTACGAAAAGTATGTCAGTGAACAACATTGTGAATTTTTTAATGAGGGAAATTCCTGCGAGTTCTACAGTCAGACTAGCTGGCCAAGCATCAAAGACCTGCTCAGAGACGAGGACAGGCCTAAGTGGGACGCAAATGCCATAATAAAGCCTTTTAAATGCAACCTCATGGACAGGGAAAACACGCACCAGAGGAACCGCGCTCGACGCGCAGCAAAACGCGTGGGCATCTCCTCTTAGCCGGGTCCTGTCCGGGGATTCGCCTAAATGCGTCAAAAAACTCCTTGTTCGCCCTCATCAAAACGAAGAGTGCGGGCTACCGCCCCGTCTCGCGGAGCGTTGTCTTGACACCATTTTGACTCCATGTTTTGATGTGCTGCACATTTGGCTTGCCTTCAAACGCGCCACGGGTACTATCTGCACTGTCTGCGCCCACGGCCCTCCACTTTTGTTCAACCCTCAGTCATGCTTCTCTCCGTAGCTGCGCTGCGTCGAGGATTTTGCGATCGAGGAGCGGCCAAAGCCTGTTGCGAGCTCAAAGCTTTTATTTACGGACAAGCCCTTATTTCGCTTTTCGCCATTGTATGAAGCGTGTGTTACGATAAATAGAGCAGTGCCCGATCCGCAAAGGACTCGAAGAATTACCTTTTTTCGAAAGCGAGCTCAGAGATGTTCAAAAAGTTACTCGTTGCAAACAGGGGCGAGATCGCTGTCCGCATAATGCGCTCCGCCCAGGAGCTTGGAATAAAGACTGTGGCCGTCTACGAAGAGACAGACAAGACCGCTATGCATATCATGCGCGCCGATGAAGCCATTTGCATCGGAAGCGGCCCCAGGCGCGACTACCTCAACATCGACCGTATCATACAGGCGGCTCAAAGCAGTCAGGCTGAAGCGATACACCCCGGTTACGGTTTTCTGGCTGAAAATCCTGCTTTTTCAAAGCAGTGCACGGAAGCCGGTCTGGTTTTTGTGGGCCCTCCCCCGCAGGTCATAATCGATATGGGCAGCAAGGTAATAGCCCGCAGGGTTATGGCGGAAGCAGGAATTCCCGCGATCCCCGGAACGCAGGTCCTCCCGGCGGGCGTGCAAGGAGAAGAGATCTCAACGGTTTTCGCCGAAAACCACCGCTTCCCGATAATGGTCAAGGCAGTCGCAGGGGGCGGAGGGCGTGGAATTCGAGTCGCTCAAAACATGGAAGAGTTGGTAAAATTCATCGAGGTAGGACGTTCGGAAGCCAAAATGGCGTTCGGCAACGAAGAGGTTTACCTGGAAAAAGGCCTTACCAACCCCCGGCACATAGAAGTTCAGATTCTTGCCGACGGGCGTGGCAACGTCATTCATCTGGGGACCAGAAACTGTTCTATCCAGAGGCGGCACCAAAAGATGATCGAAATAGCGCCGGCTTTCCTGCCTGAAGAGCTTTGCAACACAATCTGCGATACGGCCGTGCGGGCCGCCCGCGCTTCCAATTATCTTAGCGCCGGGACAGTCGAATTTTTGCTGGACCAGGACGACAACTATTATTTCCTGGAGGTCAATACCAGGATCCAGGTAGAGCACACGGTCACCGAGATGGTGACGGGAATAGATATTGTGCGCGAGCAGCTTCTGGTCGCTGCAGGCCAACCCCTTTCAGTAGCTCAGAGAGACATATTCATCAGGGGAACCGCCATCGAGTTGAGGATAACGGCGGAGGACCCTAAGAACAATTTCATGCCCAACCCCGGCCTGATCGAGATATACCAATCACCGGGCGGCCACGGAGTGCGTATAGACGGCGCAGTCTATCAGGGTTACGAAATCCCCCGGTTCTACGACTCGATGCTATGCAAACTCACCGTTTACGGCCATACATGGAGTGAAGCCGTCGACCGGCTGCGCAGATGTCTCGACGGCTTTCTTATCGCAGGCGTAAAAACCACGATTCCTTATTACAAACAAATAGTTACGGACCCTGATTTTATCGGCCAAAATTTCGACACCTCGTACATAGAAAAACATCCGCAACTTTTGAACTATCAGGAGGAAGTCCCGCCGATGGGCAAACTGGCCATCCTGGTGGCCGAAATAAATGGTTTGGGTTTTAACCCCTACGCGGAAGGTTAAGGGGTCCCTCTTTTGACATACAATTAGAGCTGGTTGGAGTTTGAGTAGATGCCTGAGCGAGACAGAGTTTCACCACATATGCCGGCCGGCGAAATCCTTGATTTCCTGCGCCACACCCCGGGGGTTTTTCTCACAAATAACGAGCGAGATGTTTCGCAGTCGGATTTCAAGTGCCGGATCATGCCGCAGACGACCATCAAGGTCGCTCCCTATCGTGACGCGGCCGGGTATTTCGGTTTTGAGATATTCGGCGGGGCCACTGTTCATATCGACCTGATGAAAAAGCAGATAAACCCGTTCGAGAAGCTGCGGCTGGTCCGCAAGGCCATGCCAAACACGCTTATCCAGGGCCTCTGCCGGGGAAGAAATTTATTCGGCTACAGGCCATATCCGGATAACGTGATCGAAATGACGGTTAGGCTTCTTTCCAAATATATCGACATCTGGAGGATGTATGATTTTTTGAACCACATCCCGAACCTTGTCGTCGCGGCAAACGCAGTCAAGGAGGCCGGCAAGGTCCTTATGCCCTGTCTTTGTTTCAGCACAGGCTTCGAGCATACGGATGATTTNNTTTGCATCAAGAACCATTCCGCCCTTGGTTCGCCCGCGCGTATCGCGAAACTTGTGCGCGCCATTCGAAAAAGCTTTCCGGACCTTCTCATCTCCTATCACGGCCACAATACGGACGGCAACGACCTCGCTCGCCTCATGGCGGCAGTCCAGGAAGGCGTGAAGGTAGTCGAGGTTGCCGATCACGGCTACGGCGGCATTTACAGCCAAGCCCCGGCGCTCAGCCTCATTCAAAACCTCCACGACTACGGTTTCAAGACCCCTGGGCTGAGCATCGCCCCTATTCTGGACGCCTCCGATATCCTGCGGCTGGAGCGGCGGCTCTATGAAAAATTCACAAGCCCGTTTCAAGGG
>OMSV01000026.1 GCA_900290385.1 Syntrophobacter sp. SbD2
TGAAACCCTGCGGTCAGCCTATCGAGTTCCTTGTAGCCGCTTGGAACGCCCGTCACGGACTCGCGATATTCCTGGTAGCGTTCGATCGTCTCTATGTTCTTCTTGATTACGTCCTTTAATGGAAAATATGAATTGCGAATTCTGCGTTCCGCGATCCTGAAAATGGCGGCTTCGGCGCTGTCCAAGACTTCTTCGGAGTTTTTCCCTCCTCCATAGGCAAACGATATGATTTCGTTGGCAGACTGGATAAGCCGGCGCATAACGGCTTTTTCGTTGATGATCTTTGCATAGGCGGCAACATTGGACGAGGTAGGCATCGCATCCGTAAGGGCAGCGATATACGATGCGCCGCCGACGCTTTCCAGCAGCTTGCGCTCCTCGAGCAGATTCGTAACGGTCAGGATGTCAACCGGTTCGTTGCGTTCGAAAAGGTCCTGAATCGCCGTGAATATAATACGGTGGGATTCTTTGTAGAACTCGTCGCCTTTCAAGACCTTTTCAAGACCTCCAGGGCTGATGGCAGGCCCAGGCTGTCCACCATGATTCCACCCAGCAGCGATTGTTCAGCCTCGATTTGCTGGGGCGGAATTTTGCGGAGTTCCGCTGAGAGGTCCTCCATAAACTACTCTTCTTTTTCAATCACCACGCGAATAGTGGCGGTAATCTGGGCGCCAACCCGGACAACAACGCTAAATTCTCCGAGCTGTTTGATCGGATGTTCGATAATTATATTCTTCCTCTGAGTCTCAAACCCTTGCTCATCGAGTGCCTTGCCAATGTCCCCTGCGCTCACCGAACCATAGAGTTTATTTTCTTCGGACACCTTGCGGCGCAAGGTAATGGTGATCGAGTTGAGCTTCTCGGCATAAGAGAGCATCTGCTGGCGAAGTTGTTCACGTTTTTGCGCAAGAAGGCGCTTTTTATGTTCCAATTCTCGCACATTCTTGCCGGTGGCTTCCATCGCCAGTCCTTTGGGAAGAAGAAAATTACGGGCATACCCCGGCGCCACATTCACCATGTCACCAATTTGCCCTATGGATTCGACAGTTTCGGTTAATATCACTTTCATTCTGAGACTCCTGGTGAGATGAGCAGGCAGGCTCATCCAGAATACATCAAAATATAGCATGGAAGCAAGTCGATTGCCCGGCCTCTTGACTATGGCCTCAGGCCGGCTTTTCCCTCGGCTTTCGAAAATCGAACCAGACGTCAAAAAGCCCTAAGACTACCGTGGCTATCGATGCGAACTGCTGCAGAAACAACACCGCATAGACGAAGCCCTTCACGTAAAAGGGGAATTTCCACTTTTCAAGATAGAAGGCCACAATTGCAAGGCCCTGAAGAAAATAGATAGTCCCCGTAACGATAAGTACATTTATCCCGGCCAGTTTCAAATCGCCCACAGGCAAAAGCAGTATCAGGCCGCCTGCTATGACGAACCAGACCATAAATTCCGGGGCTTTCCACAGGGTCAATTTCTCACGGACGCAATACTCAATGGCAGCAGCCCGGCAATACCTGAGCGAAACGAGCAAATTGAGCCAGGAGATTACGAGAGTGCAGGCCATAAGCACCCCTGGCATGATTCTCACTATCAGCGGAACGGTCTCAAGTAGTTTGCTCTCCAGCTCCCGGGTCTCCGGTGAAGAACTCCCGAACTGTTTCAGTCCAGCCGATATTGCACCTCGAAGGTCCTGCTCGATCAGCCGAACCATTTCGCCCTTTGTCTCCGCGAATGCCAGGATTACAAACAGCCCGGCCATCCCGATTACAAACAGACTGGAAAGCCCGATTATCTTCTCGGTGGACCATTGGCGCGTGAAACCGTATCCGATGAAAGCGCCCATGCCTATCAGGGCCAGCAAGTAGGCAATGTTGTCAGACAGGTTCAGCAGGCAAAGAATCAGCGAACCAATGACTGCCGCACAGCCCGGTACGAGCCAGGCATTCGGAAACCCCCATCTGATAACCGCAAGCACTGTCGGTGCAGGAGTCAGTATGCCGGGGAAAAACCCGACCAAAGGTACGAAGGTGATCGATAGAAAAAGACCAACCGTCAATACGATCAGCAACATGAACTCTTTTCCCGCAGAACCTAACTGCAAGACCGGAATGTTTCCTTGGGGCGCATTCATTTATCTCAGGGGCTCACCCTGCTAAAGCATGTGTATCGCCGTATATGGCAGAAGTGCAATCTGGCGCGCCCTCTTTATGGCAAGTGTGAGTACGCGCTGATGTTTTGCGCAGTTGCCCGATATTCTCCTCGGAACTATCTTGCCACGCTCCGTCACAAAGTAGCGGAGCGTCTTCGAGTCTTTGTAATCAATGTGCAGATCTGAATCCACGCAGAAACGGCAGATTTTACGCCGTGCGAATGTGCGCCTCTTACGCCTGACTGTCATCATATTTGCGCTCTCTTTCCATATTTTTGATATCTTGGGGACTCTTTAGTCTTTTTCTTCGTCCATGAGACCTTCAGCTTCGAAATCCTCGGGCATCTCTTCTTCTTCCCCACCCAGAGGGATCTCAGCGGATTCTTCATCCTCGACGAAGGGAACAACGGCCGCCTGTGCTCTGCGCTCCCTTTCTTTCTCAGGGTCGAAGCGCTCTTCAAGCATAACGGTGATGAACTTGAGAATACGTTCGTCGATTCGCAGGTTTCGTTCCAGTTCGGCCACAAGCTGGGGGCCGCCGGAGTATTCCATCAGCACGTAGAGTCCGCGTGTGCGCTTCCGGATAGCATAGGCCAGCTTTCTTTTACCCCATGGAACATAGGTGAGCACCTCACCTGCATTCGAGGCAATGACTGACTGGACTTTGTTATCAAGGGCCGCGGTTGTTTCGTCAGACAGATCTGGGTCGATAATGAAAAAAGTCTCGTACTTACGCATCGGATCTCCTCTCGGGTTAAATAGCTCCCTCACGCTGGAAGGAGCAAGGAGTTTGGGTAAACAAAACCAATTTTTATAGCATCTTTGTTTCAACCGGTCAAGGAAAGGTTTTGGGTAAATTTTGTTTCCCAATTCTCTTGCAGTCATTAAATATACCATTAAGTCGGGCATTATTGAGCAACTAAAGATATATAATAGTGTGGATGTCCGGATTGACTCCATAGACCGGGAATTTGTCCTCTGAACATGCAGGAGGCTGCCCCAAAGAAATCAAGAACCAGGAGTTCCGAGTGGGACTTATCCCCGCTGCTGTCAAGGCGTACGCCGATGGCGGGCATCAGGTATGCGTCGAACAAGGCGCCGGCATCGGGTCGGGAATTGCGGACGCGCAATACGAGAAGGCGGGAGCACACATTTGCCCGACGGCTCGGCAGGTTTGGGAGTCCTCAGAGATGATCGTCAAGGTCAAAGAGCCCCTTCCCGAAGAATATGATTTAATGCAGCCCGGGCAGCTTATATATACTTATTTCCACTTCGCGGCCAATGAGAAGCTCACACGGGCTTGTCTGGAAAAAAAGATAGTGGCCCTCGCCTATGAGACGGTGCAAAAACCTGACGGCTCGTTGCCCCTGCTCAAACCGATGAGCGAAGTCGCCGGAAGGATGGCCCCCCTTATGGGGGCCTTCTACATCGGCAAGATGTTTGGAGGCCGGGGGCTATTGCCGACAGGGGTCCCGGGAGTTGC
>OMSV01000158.1 GCA_900290385.1 Syntrophobacter sp. SbD2
TGTAAACGCATTCGGAGAAATAGTCGACCCGGATACGGGTATTAAAATTGCCGGCGCAAGAAAGAGCCCCGAGAGCCGCGAACTGGTCGATACCATCCCGGCGCTAATGAAGATGACCGGCTTCCTGGGGGGTTTCCCAGCCGGGGAAAGCACAGTTATCGGAGCTGTTGCGACCAACGCTCTATTAAATAAGGTCCAGTTGACCAAGGTAGCCCAGATGACCCACGATGGACTTGCCAGGACAATCTACCCGACACACACGCAATACGATGGGGACGCCGTTTTTGCCTTGAGCTGCGGCGCCCTGGAAGGCGTGGAAGTGAGCCTTATCGGCGCGCTGGCCGTCATAGCCGCAGGGCAGGCCATCCTCAGGGCGGTGCGAAAAGCACACAGTCTCGAAGGGATACCTGCTGTCAGCGAGTAGGCAGCTACGCTTCCAGCGCACCCACAACATTCGCGGAGTTCGGCCTCTGGCGGCATACACCTCCGCCCACCCGCTGACCGGCAATATCAAACCTTGTAAAAAGCCTTCATATTTGCGCCGCATACCGGGCACACGTCGGGAGTTTCCTTCTCTGCGGTGTACCCGCAGATTTTGCAGATCCAGTAATCCTGCACCGGAAATTTGTCGGGATCGGCAAGCGCCTTTCTGTACAGTTGCGCATGGACGGCTTCCACCTTGTTGGCGTAGTCAAAGCTGATTTCAGCCGACTTTTGCCCCTCTTCTTTCGCATCCGCTATCATTGCCGGATACATAGTCTTGAATTCATGTGTTTCACCGGCCAGAGCGTCCTCCAGGTTTTCCCTGGTGCTCTTCACCATACCTGCCGTGCGCAGGTGTTTGATGGCATGTATGGTTTCGGCCTCGGCGATGGCCCGGAAAAGCTTTGCCACTCCGTGCAGAAACTCGTCTTCGGCCCTCTGGCCATAGGCCAGATACCTTCTGTTTGCCTGAGATTCGCCTGCAAAAGCATCCATCAGGTCCTTTTGAGTCTTGGACATCTCTTCGCTCCATGGTTTGAGAAATTAGCAGATTAAAGGAGACAGCCACACGCACACGCGCTTCCTGGCCACGGCCCAGGTGGTTGGGCTTTGAAAATAAGAAGCAGTTAACCCAAAGTCAAATAGCTTGGCCTCAGTCGTGACACGGCCCAAGACACATCGCCGAATTTTTGGTTTGACCGCAAAAAAGAAACGTGTAATCTTTCTAACTTTGAGCCGGTCCGGAAAAGTAGCAGGCAGTGCGTGCGCCGCCTGCTGCGCTGAACCAGGGCTTCATGCCCCGCAGTTTCCGGATGAGCATCTTCGATCCATAACTTAACATTTGCAGCCGGGAGGGTTTAAGTTGATGAGTGCACCTTTTCAGCCGGGCATGAGCCGGGAATTGACTGTAGATTCCACTCAGGAAGATTCCGCTCGCCGTTTTTATCCCAATCTCCCCGACGTCTTCGCTACGCCGTGCCTGGGTGGCCTTATGGAACGCGTCTCGGCGGAGCTCATTAACGAACATCTCAACCCGGGCGAACAATCCGTCGGGATTTCGATGAATCTCAAGCACACTGCGGCCACGCCCCTTGGAATGAAGATTCGGGTGCGGACCGAAGTCACTGCCGTCGAAGGGCGAAAGCTCACTTTCAGGCTCGAGGCCTTCGATGAAGTGGAAAAGATCGGAGAAGCCACCCATGAGCGCTTTATAATCGTTGCAGACAAGTTCAACGCCAGGGTGGCCGAAAAGGCTAAAAAGGCATAGCCGGCAGTTGCCGGCAGGCACGCAGATACGCAGCAATCCAGCTTTGGGGGATCTTGGCATCCCTATGGAGAGGCCCTCATGCCGTCAAAACTCGGATTCATATTCAATCCGGCAAGCATAGCCGTGATCGGGGCTTCGGACGATCCGCGAAAGTATGGTCACGAGATCTTGAAAAACCTCATAGAGGGCGGCTTCCCGGGCGCGCTTTATCCGATAAACCCCAAGACCGGCAGCATTCTTGGGCTAAACTGTTACAAGAATGTCAAGGAAATCTCCGAACCGGTGGATTTGGCCCTGGTCATAGTCCCTGCGAAAATAGCGGTTCAGGCGCTGCAAGATTGCGGTGAACATGGCATAAGGGGCGCGATAGTTATCTCGGGAGGATTCAGCGAGGCCGGCCCGGAGGGAGAGGAACTCCAGAGAAGACTGGCCGAGGTTGCCGGGCTAAGCGGGGTTCGTTTGCTGGGGCCGAATTGCCAGGGCGTGAACAATCCTTACCACCCGATGTGCGCCACCTGGCCTCTTCTGACTCGAAAGGGCCGTATAGCCGTTATCAGCCAGAGCGGTACTGTCGGGGCGGCGATGCTCGACTGGTTCGAGGAGGACGGACTGGGAGTCTCCGGTTTTGCGGGCCTGGGAAATCGCGCGGACATAAATGAAGTCGATCTGATCGAGCACTACGAATCAGACCCCAACACGAAGGTGATCGCTTGCTACCTCGAAGGCATAAAAGAGCCGGAGCGTTTCCGCAGCTTGCTTGAAGCCGTAACGAAACCGCTTGTCATGCTTAAATCCGGCCGCACGCCGCGCGGCAGGATAGCCGCCGAGTCCCACACCAGGTCGCTTGCGGGCACCGATGCGGTCTATTCTTCGCTTCTTGCCCGCTACGGCATAAACCGGGCCGAAACCTTCGAAGATCTCTATGACTTCTCAAAGGCTTTCGCCTACCTCAAACCACCCTCAGGCAACAGGATAGTATTTGTGACGACCTCCGGTGGAGCGGCCATTCTTGCCACCGACGCGGCTGAAAGAGAAGGCCTCGACACGGCTCCGCTCCCGCCTCAACTATTTGATTCGCTTGAAGGTGTTGTCCCCGGCCATGCAATACGTTCGAACCCGCTCGACCTTACAGGTGACGCCACATCGAAAATGTTCAAAGAGGTGATCGATATGGCGCGCCCGCATTTCGACACGGTTGGAGTTATATTCGGAGACCCGATCCTGAATGCTTCCGAATCGGTGACCCCGGACGAAAACGAGCTTGTCATATTCCTCGGCGGCGCAAAGGTCGAAAGGGCCGAGAGGCTGAAGATGCAGCGTAAGGGCGTCCCCGTTTTCCAGACCCCTGAGAGAGGCATTCGGGCGCTTTCGCAGCTCATCCCGGCCGGGAAAAAGGGTGAGAAGGCCAAATACACGCTCCCAGAAACCTCCGGACGCTCGCAGATGGATACTGTTGAGAGCTTTGAATTCCTTGAATCCATGGGTTTCGAGTGCATTTTCGCCCGCCCCGCTACAAGTCCAGGCACAGCGGTCCATCTTGCACACCGGATGGGATTTCCGGTAGCCCTCAAAATCAATTCGCCCGACATCCTCCACAAGTCCGACTGGGGCGGCGTGCGCCTCAACCTTCAGACGCCCGGGCAGCTTCGGGATGCTTACGCCAAAATGATGGCAGATGCCGCACACAGGTTTCCGGCCGCCAGAGTGAGCGGCGTGGTGGTGTGCGCGATGGCCGCTCCTGGCCTGGAGCTTCTTATCGGACTGAGCAGGGACCCGCAGTTTGGACCGGTAATCATGTTCGGACTGGGGGGAGTTACCGTCGAGCTGTTTCGAGACGTCTCGATGAATCTGCTTCCGCTCACGCGCGAACACGCTCGCGCAATGCTTGGCCAAATCAGGGGGGCCCCTCTTCTCAAAGGTTTCCGGGGCCGTCTCCCAATAGATGAGAACGCCGTTGTTGACGGACTTCTCCGAATTTCCGCTATCGCCGAAGAACACCCGGAAATCGTCGAAATAGACCTCAACCCGGTGATAGCCTATCCCGACGGCATGCTGGTGGTGGACGCCAGGATAATCAAAGCCTGACAGGGTGATTAAAAGGGATTGGACTTACCACAGCAGGGCGAAAAACCCTACATGCGTCACCCTGTACCGGCCTTCGCCGGAATGACGAAATCATAAGCAATTTTCAGCCGTTTTTCCCACCAGAGGACCCTTTTTCATTACCCTGCCAAACGACGGCGGCCGCAATCAAAGCCGGAACCTGAGAAAGTTTCCGGCTTTTTTGCGTTTGTTTGTGCATCTTTGCTTGTGCATCTTCGTTTGAACATCTTCAATTATTCTAAGTTCTTAAGAAAGTAAATGTTCTCACACAAAATCCTAAAGAAATTTTCACTTCTGTCCGAATCAACTTTCATCAGCATTGATGATGCTTCTTCTCTCTCTTGAGTTTATTGACGTTAGAATCGTAGAGGGCTTCCGCAATGTTGATGAGCGGGGATATCAATTCCCGGTTTATTTTGCGGTCATTCAAAGATTGGGGGCTCGGGTATGTATAGTTATAAGATGCGTTCCATTATTGTCTTATTCGCCCTTTGCTTTCTGTTTTCGCTTTCCGGTTGGAAGACAGGAAAGGCGCGGTGCGCTGAGCAGCCTAAGTATGTCGGCTCTGAGGCGTGTAAGGAATGCCATGCAGACGAGTATCTCGCCTTCAAGCAATTCAACAAGAAGGCCCATTCATTCCAGAACCTCAGACTCCTGAAAAAGGGCCCGGAAGAAGCCGAGGTGAAGAAATGTTTCGAATGCCACACCACGGGCTACAGCAAGGAAGGCGGCTTCCGGTCCGAGCAGGAAACCCCTCAGCTTAAGGACGCGGGTTGCGAAGTCTGTCACGGACCGGGCAGCATTCATGCTGAATCGGGCGACCCCAAAGACATCAAAGGAAAGCTCACCGAAAAAGACTGCGCGTCCTGCCACAACGCGGAGCGCGTAAATGCATTCAACTATAAACCTCTGGTGTATGGAGGCGCACACTGATGAAGAAAATTCAGATGAGTCTGCAATTAAAAATCGTTCTGGGAGTCACTGTTCTACTTGTGGCCGCGCTCGCCTCGATCATCGGCGCAAATGTCTTCTATCAGCAGAAAGCAATGAGGCAGCAATTTCAAAGCTCAACAAGTGTTTTGACCGATGCGGTCTACAACGAAATTCTCCGCCCCATGGCCATCGGAGGGGGCGACACCATCGTGCAGGAGATGGCGGAATTAGAAAAGAACAGCAACAATGTCAAAGTCTATGTTTTTGGGTCCGATAAGCTCGTCGCCTTCACTTCGGAACCTGGCAAGGCCAATTCCCTAATATCCGAAACCATCAAATCGCCAAGCCTCATTCAGGGGCTCAATGACATGCTCGCAACCGGAAAAGCCTCCCCGAGACCGGGTTTGACGAGCAACGGGATGGAACGCACTACCTGGGCCTTTTGCGGCCGCTTCTAAATGAGAAGCGCTGCCATCACTGCCATGGATCGAGCCGTTCGACGCTGGGCGGGCTGCTCGTGGAGCAGAATAGCGAAAGCATGTTCACAAGCATTCAGGCTATGCGCAACAAGAATATCTTCATAGGACTTCTCGGCAGCCTGGCGGTTGCCCTGGCTCTTATTTTAATAATCTCGAGGCTCGTAGACAGGCCGATCCGCCGCGTGATTTCGGGTCTTAACGAAACCGCGGCTGCCGGGTCGTTAGCGCGCATGAGCCTGCGAATGGCAGACAATACGGCCAACCAGGCGTCGGCAATCGAGGAGACATCGGCTTCGCTCGAAGAAATGTCTGCAATGACAAGGCAGAACGCCGAAAATGCAACCCAGGCCGACAAACTGATGCACAGTGTTGAAGGAATTACTTCGAGCGCCGGGGACTCGATGAACAGGCTGATGGAATTCATGCAGGAGATTTCGAACGCCAGCGACAAAACTCAAAAGATCATAAAATCCATCGACGAAATTGCCTTCCAGACGAATCTCCTGGCCCTTAACGCGGCAGTGGAAGCCGCACGCGCCGGAGAGGCGGGAGCAGGGTTCGCCGTTGTGGCCGACGAAGTGAGAAACCTGGCCATGCGTGCGGCGGATGCCGCAAAGAACACTGCGGCCTTGATCGAGGGCAACGTAAAGATGATCCAGACCGGCGCTGATCTCGCAAAAAGCATGAGCGGCGAATTTTCGGAGGTCGTTTCAAGTGTCTTGAAAGCCAGCAGCCTGATAAAGGAGATTTCGGCAGCATCACAAGATCAGGCGCAGGGTGTGCAACAGATCAATCAGGCGGTTGGAGGGGTTGACAAAGTGGTGCAGGAAAATGCGGCAAACGCGGAGGAAGCCGCCGCTACCTCAACCCAGTTGGAAGAGCAGGCAGAGCGTATGCTCCGTTTCGTAGGACGTTTGATGGCCCTGATTGAAGGGCGCCAAGGTGACGCAGCAACAGACGGCGGTCCGGGAGCGAGCCTTTTGCAGGGTTCGGCAGTGAAAAATTCTCAGGGCCGGGCAGGCGCCGGAACGCAGAAGCACGAAACGGCAAAGACAGCTTCACCACGGACTTTCCACGGGAGTCCGGGTGGTTCGAAAGCTGTAGAAAAGCATGCCTCCCATGCCAATGGCATGGACGACTTCTGAACAAATTGAAACGAACCCAATGAAACCTTAACAATACCTCTCCGGAAGGGCGCAAACTAACCCGTTCTGCTCATTGGAGGCAGAATGGGCAGCCTTGTTCCCCCGGGATGACATGCCTCAGACAAAGCTAAAACTTGGAATCGGCTATATTGCCCTTACACGACGGACAATACCCGTGAAGGACCACCTGCTGCCGCAGTACGCGGAATCCGTTTTGCTCGGAAACCGGCATTTTAGGCGCTCCAACTATACCCTCAGCATCCTGGATCGATTGACACTCCAGGCAGACCATGTGGTGGTGTGAACCAGTTATTGCGTCGTACCGGGCAACTTCCGTTATCGGGCTCACCTTCTGAATGAGGCCGACCTCGTAGAACTTCTCGAGCGTCTTGTAGACTGTTCCCAGAGAAATCATCGGGAAGCGCTTCTTCACCTGCTGATAAATAGCCTCAGCGCTCGGATGTTCCTTGGTGAAATACAGCGCCTGATAGATGGCCAGCCGCTGGTAAGTTACCTGAAGGCCATGTTCTCTCAGAGTTGCAATGAAATCCTTGTCGTTTTTCACCTCCATGATCTCTTTCCCCCTTGTTTTTAGAGCAGGAACGGGAGCAGCAATGGAAAAGCCCCAATTCATGCTATATGTAAACTCAAAACTACGCAACCAAAATCTACTAATAATGTGTATTCTTAAGCAGCACTTTCCACTTTAGAAGACAACTCTCGGAAACGCTTGAGAAAAACAAGCACAATGGACATGGCCGCAGGGGTCATTCCTGGTATTCTCGATGCCTGTCCGATCGAAACCGGCTGCACTGCCCCGAGCTTCTGCCTGACCTCGTTCGATAGCCCCGGTACCTGATCGTAGGGAAAATCCGTCGGGATCAGCGTTTCTTCCATCTGTTTGAACCTGTTCACTTCGGCTTCCTGCCGCCGCAGATAGCCTTCGTACTTGCACTCGATTTCGACCTGCTCCTTGGTTCTTTGCGAAAGCGTCGAATCTGCCCCGCAAAGGGCATCCAGATCGGCATAACATAGCTCCGGCCTCTTGAGCAGCTTTTCGAGCGAGACCGGCTCATCGAGCGGATTCGAACCTCTGCTGACAAGTATTTCGCTCAACTGGGAAGACGGCTGCACAAATGTTTTCCGAAGTCTTTCCAGTTCTGCGCCAACCGCTTCACGCCGGTCTAGAAGCTCCCTGTAGACTGAATAATCAAGAAGTCCAAGCTCGTATCCCTTCTCCAGAAGGCGCAAATCGGCGTTGTCCTCCCGCAATAGAAGCCGGTATTCGGACCGGGAGGTGAAAATTCTGTATGGCTCGTTGGTCCCTTTTGTGACCAGGTCGTCGATCATGACCGCAATGTAGGCTTCCGAACGGTCCAGGAGAAACGGCGGCCTTTTCTGAACCTTAAGGGCGGCGTTCAGGCCGGCCCACATTCCCTGTGCAGCCGCTTCTTCATAGCCGGAAGTCCCGTTTATCTGACCTGCCAGGAAAAGACCCTCCACCAGCTTAGTCTCAAGAGTGGGATAAAGTTGCGTAGGCTGAATGAAATCATATTCGATCGCGTAAGCAGGCCGCATTATCTCCGCGTATTCCAGCCCCGGGATCGAATGGATCAAATTGATCTGAATTTCAACCGGAAGCGAATTGCCCGTTCCGCTTGCGTATATCTCCTCAGTATCCAAACCCTCAGGCTCCAGAATTATCTGATGAAAATCCTTGTGCGGAAACTTCATCACCTTGTCTTCCAGAGACGGGCAGTAGCGGGCCGAAACACCCTGGATGGCGCCGTTGTAAAGTGGGGAAAGATGAATGTGGCGGCGAATGAAATCGTGGGTCCCTTCGGCGGTGCGCCCGATGTAGCATGGCTTCTGTGGGAGAGGCAGCTTTTCGGTAAACAGCGAAAAAGGCCTCGGTTCGGGATCGCCCATCTGTTCGCGAAAAGAGCCAAAATCGATGCTCCGGCGCAGGATTCGGGCCGGGGTCCCCGTTTTCATCCTGCCAAAAACAAACCCGAGGTCCTGCAACTGGTCGGCAAGCGCGATGGACGGGAACTCGCCCGCCCTGCCCGACGGAATCCGGCTGTTCCCAATATGGATGAGCCCGTGCAGAAAAGTCCCCGTTGATACAACGACCGTCCCAGATTCGTAAAAACCCCCGAGCTGGTCAATGATTCCAGATATCTTTCCGTCCTCGACAAGCAGAGACTCGACCATGCACTGCTTTATGTCCAGATTTGGCTGAAGCTCCAACCTGTGCTTCATCGCATTTCGATAGCGCACTTTGTCGTTCTGAGTCCGAGTGCCGCGAACGGCAGGTCCTTTTTTTGTGTTGAGCAAGCGGAATTGGATCGCGCTCTGGTCGGAAACCTTGGCCATCTCTCCCCCAAGCGCGTCGATTTCCCTGACCAGGTGGCCTTTGCCAATTCCCCCTATTGAAGGCGAACAGGGCATGTGGGCGATCGTATCCAGACAAATGGACATAACCAGGGTCTTGCAGCCCAGCCGCGCGGACGCAAGCCCCGCCTCACAGCCGGCATGGCCCGCCCCTATCACTATCACGTCGTATTTTCCCGCCATTTCAAGACCAGACCTTAGCTTCAGACAACCGGCAAAGATGGCCGAATAACTGACTTCTTTTCGAGCACTCCCTTGTCGATGAAAACCATTATGTTTCTCGTACCAATCTTATATGCGGCACAATGTGCGGTTTACTCTAACATAATTCACTTTATTATTGTGCACTATCATTGAAATTTTACAAACATTTATTTGCACTCCGGTTCAAAATAAAAGAGATTTCTTGTAGAACCTTCTACTGATTATTTCATACTGATTTACTATAGATAAAGATTGGGGATATATTTTCTATTGATGGTGTTGATCAGGATGTAAACCGGTTTACTGCAGGATCTATTCTGTTTGCCGGTTGCTTGCCTCCAGCAGTCTTGCCGCATTGCGGCCTGTAATCGCCTCTTTCTGTTCGCCGGTGAGGTTCAGGCGCAGAATTTTGTGCAGCTCGAAGGCGGGATCTCCGAAGGGAAAATCGGAGCCGAACATCAACTTTTCACAACCATAGCGAGAGATATAGTCACGGATGTCACCGGCCGGCGCAAGGGCGNNATGCAGTCCATCTCCCATATACCCTCGCGGCGGCAAAGATCGTATCCGCCGTTAAGCATTCCGCAGTGGGGAATGATCACTTTCACTCCGGGGGCCAGTTCGTTTATGAAATAGAGCGTATTTTCAAATTCCTCTTCAAGGCAGACCGGCATGTTTCGCCTTCGGATTTCTGCGATCGCGGCCGCACACCTCGGATCGTCATAATCATAGACCGGCTCTTCGGGATGCCTGTGCCATTTGATCCCCTTGTGGGCTGCGCTCAACTGCTCAACGGCAAAATCATTCCAGATGAAAAAATATGGATATACTTCGAATTCAGGCGTCGAGATTGAAAGTAGATACTCGTTTGACTCGGCTCTTCTGCGCCTCCATTCCCCGGTATCCCTGAAATGCGGATCGTACCTGTCGTAGATTTCCATTACCGGCGGGAACATCACCGCTCCTGCTATACCGCTGCCTCCGATGTGCGCAACATAGTCTCGAAGGTCCTGCGGCGGGAAGGTGTCGAGGCGGCCGCAATGGGCGTGAGCGTCGATTATTTTGAGACTCATTGATCCCACGGTCCTTAAGGGCGAATGCCTTTTCACGGCAGGCCCCACAAACAAAAAGATTATCCGCTCCCTTGTATCTACACCCGTGAGGAGAGCGGATTATAGGCCAGGCATTTGACCCAGTGGCCTGGCGATATCTCTTGCAGTTCGGGTGCAGTCTTTTCGCATTCCGGTTTGGACTGAGCGCAGCGCGGTTGAAAAATACAGAACTCCGGAAGCACCGGCCCGGAAGTTTCCATGCGCCCCGCCCATCGTTTTTTGGGGAGATTCGGGTCCAGCAGAGGGATAGCTTCGAGCAGCGCTCGAGTATAAGGATGGCCTGGGTTTCTGAACAGTTCCACGGCCTCTGCGAGTTCGACGACTTGCCCGAGGTACATAACGGCAACCCGGTCGCTGATGTGGCGCACGACCGAGAGATCGTGCGATATGAAAAGGTAGGTCAGGTTGAACTCCTGCTGCAAATCCTTCAGGAGGTTAATCACCTGTGCCTGTATCGAGACGTCGAGGGCGGAAAGCGGTTCGTCGCAGATGACCAGTTCAGGATGGAGGGCCAGGGCGCGCGCTATCCCGATCCTCTGGCGCTGTCCGCCGCTGAACTCATGTGGGTAGCGGTTGATCTGCTCGGGCCGAAGGCCAACCACCTCCATGATCTGACGCACCCTTTCCTTTTGCTCGACAGGGGTCCCTATGTTGTGTATGACCAGGCCTTCTCCGATAATGCGCCCAACGGTTTGCCTCGGATTGAGCGAAGAATAAGGGTCCTGGAATATGATCTGCATGCGTCTCCTGACCTGATGCAGCTCTTCGCCGCGAACCGAAGCCAAGTCTTGTCCGTCAAATAAAACCCGGCCTTCCGTTGGAGGTTCAAGGCCAAGAATCACCCTGCCCAAGGTGGATTTTCCGCATCCGCTCTCTCCCACCAGACCCAGTGTTTTACCACGGTCGATCTCCAGATCGACACCGTCCACGGCCTTGACCGTCCCGATTTCGCGGCGAAAAAGCCCCTCGGTTATCGGATAGTATTTCTTGACGCCGCTGATTCTTAGAAACTCAGGTCCTTGAAGCAAGCTCAACCCTCCTGGTATAGCCAACATCGCACCATATGCCCTCCCGCTGGCGCGAGCAACTCAGGTTCTTCTCGAAAGCAGCGATCGAACGACCAC
>OMSV01000056.1:0-5426 GCA_900290385.1 Syntrophobacter sp. SbD2
CAGGTCCACATACCCCTGGAAAAGCTCTTTCTCCTCCGGTGTTTCAGCGACCCTGACCCGGTCGATACAGTATCCGGCAAGGTACAGGAGCGCCCGCATCCCTTCTGTGCTGCTCTTCATGGACATCAACATGCGTCTTACATCCGGGTGTTCGATAATGGCCACTCGGGGCGCATCCGCATCCCTCATTTTTTCAATCGGGGAGCCCTGGATGCGTTCCTTGGCGTACTGCAACGCGTGCAGGTAGGCGGTGCTGGCGTGCGCCAACCCCTGCATTCCGACGAAGAGCCGGGCTTCGTTCATCATCTCGAACATGATTTGCATGCCCTTGTTCTCTTGGCCCATCAGGTAACCTACACATCCCCCGTTCTCACCAAAGTTGAGTGAGGAGGTGGACGATCCGTGAATGCCCATCTTGTGCTCGATCCCAACGCAGGCCACGTCGTTGTCGACCATTTCGCCGCTCTCGTCTACCCGCAGCCTTGGCACGAGAAAAATCGAAATCCCCCGGGTGCCTTTGGGTGCTCCATCGACCCTGGCGAGCACCATATGAATGATGTTTTCGGTCAGATCGTGCATCCCGGAGGAGATGAACGTCTTCTGACCGGTGATTTTGAAAGTTCCGTCCGGCTGACGTTCCGCCCTGGTCCTTAGATTTCCAACGTCGCTCCCGGCGCCGGGTTCCGTAAGACACATGGTCCCGGTCCACTCGCCTGAGAAAAGATTTTCCATGTAAAGTTTCTGCATCTCCGGCGTCCCGAACTGCTGGAGAAGACGCGCAGCCCCGTGGGTCAGGCCCGAGTACATTTGGAGCGACCAGTTGGCCGCGCCAAACATTTCGATGCACGCGGTGGACAATGCAACAGGCAAGCCCTGGCCGCCCACATCGGGCGATTCGGCCATTGCCAGCCACCCCCCTTCCTTATAGAGCCGGTATGGCTCGTGGAACGAATCCGGGACCTTGACCTGCCCGTTCTCGAAACGGCAGCCTTGCTCGTCCCCTTTTTTGTTCGCAGGATAGAAGGCCCGCTCGGCCAGTTTTGCGGCCTCCTCCAGGATCATGTCAAACGTTTCCTGTGAAAAATCGGCGTAAAGAGGGGACTTACACAGCCCCTCCAGTCGGAACTGTTCATAGAGCACAAATTTCATGTCCCTTTCATCAGCAATCAGTTTCATCCTTATCTCCTTCCTGTCGGCAGCCCCGACATAATAGTTTGCGCGGTTCGTCCACCAACCGTGCCATCCAGTTCAACAGAGTCGACACCCCGACCGAGGCCGTTGGTAAAGAGGTCCATCAACGGATCCGTGAGGGTGACCAGGTTATATTCCATGCCGGACAACACCCACGTGGAAACCACCTCGTCCAGCGTCCCAAAAATAAGATGAGTAACCAGCCTCACCGGAAGCTCATTTCGAAACGATCCATCACGCCTGCCGTACTCGACGATTTCCCTGATCAAGTCCAAATACCGCTGGAGTTCGCCTTTGACGTTTTCACGCATGAAACGGCTGCTCTGACGCAACTCGACCTGGAAGCAGGCAGCCAGGTCGGGCTGCCTCTGGAACCCCGCCAGGTGCATGCGCACGAGACATTCAAGGCGCGATCTGCCATCCCGCTTTTCAACGATGGCCGCACGATACTCCGAATTGATGTCCTGCATCTTCTCCTCAAAAATCGAAATGAGAAGGTCTTCCTTATTCTTGAAGTACAGGTATACCGTTCCGGGCGCGACGCCGGCTTCAACGGCTATTTGGGAGACCTTGGCCCTAAAGAAGCCCTCATGCGCAAATACCTTGATGGCCGAGTCGAGTATGCGCAGGCGTTTATCGTCTTTTTTCAAGCGCATCGGAAATCTCCTGAAAACAGTTTCAAAAATCACAACGGTCCGCTCGAATTTGAACGGGATGCGCACGGGAGCTTTGAGCGGCAGATGCGAAAAAGAGCGGGCAGAGCGGTATCGGAATCCTATAATGAATGAACCGTCATTCATTATAGTTCCAAGGTATACCACCTTTTCTCGGCTTGTCAAGAAAATTTTCAGAAGAAAATTTTAGGATCGCGGAAGGAACAGTTTCACTCTCACGGCCTACGCTGCCAGGTTATTAATGAGTCGATTCAAATCGGTCATTTTCTTTCTTACGCCACCCAAGTCAAGGTGAATAGCACTCTCTACATGTAGAGCGTTCTATACATACATTGGTAACCTTTGGTAATCTCAGTAATTATTGAGAGGCGCGCTCAAGATGGGGTAGCGCTTTCTATGCGCACGGCTGGGTCGTAAGACAGACTATCCTCTACATACATTACACAAGGTTTCAAAAAATGAAGCATGTGGCTATACAATGGCAGGGGATAACCACTTCGCACCCTTCGTGCAATCACTTCGTGCTCTTCGTGGTAAAACCCGCGCCAGCACACATTGGACCGCGTCTTTCGAACACGGTGGGCTTGACTGCGGGTGGCTTGCCTCAAGGGGCAATCACTGGCAAAAACGCCCACGGGAGTCAATTCACTGCCCTTTGCAACCATATGCGCCCCAGTCTGCCAAAAACCATGGCAGGGTAATTGCTAACCTAAGCGCATGCAATCAGGAGAAAGATTACAGTGTGTGCCTGATTAATATGAGACATGGAGGAGAGTGATGGGCGTACAAAAAGTGATGGTTGTCGGGTCGGGATTGATGGGCAGCGGGATCGCTCAGACCTGTGCCCAGGCGGGCATTGAGGTAGTGATAACCGATGCGGCCGAACAAGCGCTCGATAAGGCGATGCAAAACATTGCGTGGTCTGTGGGCAAGCTGGTTGAAAAGGGAAAACTGTCCGAGGACGCGGACACGATCGTGAAGCGAATCAGGGTGGCGAGGGGCTTTGATGACGCCGTGGGAGCGGACTTGGTTATCGAGGCTGTTTTCGAGAAAATCGAGGTGAAGCAGGATATCTTCAAAATACTCGATGAGACTTGCCGGGGTGATGCCCTGATCGCGAGCAACACTTCCGCCATTCCCATCACGGAACTGGCGTCGGTAACCAGGCGCCCGGAAAGAGTCCTTGGCATTCATTTTTTTAGCCCGGTGCCGATGATGCAGGCAGTCGAGGTAATACGGGGAATTTGCACCAGCGATGAAACAATGGAGAAAGGCAGGGCGTTCGTTTTTCAAATCGGCAAGGAACCAATCACCGTAAACCGCGACGTCGCAGGATTCGTTATCAATCGTATAAATATGCCGTCGAATATCGAAGCCATGAGGCTGGTTGAAGAAGGCGTCGCAACCATCGAAGATATCGATAAGGGAGTGCGTTTGGCATTGGGCCGGAAGATGGGCATTTTTGAAACGGGCGATATGGTGGGATTGGATGTGTCGTATGGGGCCCTCATGGCGACCTTCAGGGAAACAGGCGACCCGCGCTTCTATCCTCCACTTTTGCTTAGAAGGAAGGTCAAGGCCGGCCATCTCGGGCGAAAAACCGGGAAAGGCTGGTACGAATACAATGAAGATGGGACGAGAAAAACGGGGCACAAATCCAGCACGTAGGCATGGCACAGCTTCATCGCGCCCGCCATCTGCGGATTTTTGTCCGCGACATTAGACTTTGGATAAGGAGATTGCACGACTATGTCACACTACAAGGTAAACCCAAGGGACATTTTTTTCATCCTGCAGAACCAGCTCGATTACGGGAAACTTTGCGAGCTCGAGCGCTACCGCGAACTCGACGAAGCAACCCTTGATATGCTGGTAAACGAAGCGATCAAGTTCGCCAGGACCGAAATCTCTCCCCTTCAGGAAATCGGCGAGAAATGGGGCGTCGTTTATGAAGACGGACAGGTGAGGTGCGCGCCCGAGTTCAAGAAGGCTTTTGAAGTTTGCGCCGAGAATGGGTGGGTAGCGCCCTCGGAGGACCCCGAATACGGCGGACAGGGATTCCCGCGCATGATGAGCGTCGTTATCAATGATTTCATGTACGGTGCGTGCCAGGCTTTCAACATGGCCCCAAGCCTTACCCATGGCGCGGGACACCTCATCGAAAGCTTCGGGACACAGGAACTAAAGGAACTATACGTCGCCAACATGTATTCCGGCAAATGGGCCGGGACCATGGCCCTTACCGAGCCCAACGCAGGGTCAAACCTTGCCGCTCTGAGAACCACGGCTTACAGGGAGGGGGACCATTTCAAGATTAAGGGCAACAAAATATTCATCTCCTGGGGCGACCACGATCTCACCGAGAACATCATTCACCTTGTGTTGGCTCGGATCGAGGGAGCACCTGAGGGGGTCAGGGGGATTTCACTCTTTGTCATCCCCAAAATCAGGGTCCTTCCCGATGGGTCGTTAGGAGAGCCAAACGATGTACTTTGCGGAGGTGTCGAGAAAAAACTCGGTTTACATGCCTCTCCCACCTGCCAGCTCATCTTCGGTGATAATGACGGATGTATCGGATATCTTTGCGGCCAGGAAAACAGAGGCCTGGCGGCTATGTTTCAGATGATGAACGCCGCCCGCATCAATACAGGGGTCAGCGGCATGACCCTGGGCAGCACGGCGTACCAGAACGCGTTGCAGTACACCACAGAACGCATCCAGGGCCCCAGCCTTGCGGGAAAAAAGCCCGGGTATGTGCCTATCATAGACCATCCCGACGTCCGGCGCATGTTGATCTGGATGAAGGCCATGGTGGATGGCATGCGCTCTATGCTCTATACATGCGCCTATTGGGTGGAGCTTTCCTCGGAGCTTCCTGACGGTAAAGAAAAGGTGCATTACCGCAATCTTGTTGAATTCCTGACCCCTATCGCCAAGGCTTACTGTTCGGATATGGGCTTCCGCGTATGTGAGACAGCCATACAGTGCCTCGGTGGATATGGCTTTTGCAGCGATTATCCCGTGGAGCAGTACCTCAGAGATTCAAAAATCATGTCTCTCTATGAGGGCACAAATGGGATCCAGTCCATGGACCTGATGGGACGCAAGATGAAGGTGGACGGCGGAGCCGCCTTTAATGAATTCAAGAGCGAGATTGAACAATTCTGCCTGCGGCATCGTGAACATCCCGCTTTGGGAGACAGGGTCCGCGCGATCGCGGGAGTTGCCGCCCGCCTCTGGGAAGCTGCCGGGGAAATGACCAAAAGGATGGATAGTGATCCTTTACACTGGGCATCCTACACGTATCCGGCCCTGCTGGCGTTCAGCGAGGTGACCATGGCCTGGAGGCTAATCGATTTGGCGATTATTGCGCATGAACCCTCCCAAAAGCAGGGAGAGGATTATGACTTCTACAGAGGAAAAGTTTTACAGGCTACCTACTTCGTAGACATGACATTGCCCCATACTCTTGCGACCATCGAGTCATGCCTCCGGCATGGACGGGAAGTGCTGGAGATGCCCGAAAAGGCTTTTTAGCCTCAGCAGATGCAAAACGGCGGG
>OMSV01000056.1:5436-5642 GCA_900290385.1 Syntrophobacter sp. SbD2
GATAAGTCGGCGCCCGCCCTACTACTGTTGGCAGGCTGCAATCACAATATGTCATGGAATTTGTGGAATGGACTACTGAGGGTGATAAGTTATGGGAAGAGAGCTTAAAGAGGTTGTAGTTATAGATGCGCTTCGAACCCCATTTGGCAAGGCCGGGGAAAAGGGCATGTTTTGGAAAACCCGCGCAGAGGACCTCTGTATTCCCC
>OMSV01000209.1:0-4173 GCA_900290385.1 Syntrophobacter sp. SbD2
CTCAAGAACTCCATGCATGTCAAAGTAGCCTGCGCTCAATGCCACACGGAGGTCACCCCGTCGCACGCCCGGGCCTGTGAGACGATCAAGAACAAGGTCGACTGCGCCGTATGCCACGTCGCGCAGGTTGAGCAATACCAGGAGAGCAAACATGGCACCCTGCACAGCGAGGGGAACCCCGACGCCCCGGTGTGTGCGGACTGCCATGGCACGCACGGGGTCCTGGGGAAGAAGGACCTGAGGTCCCCCACATTCCCGACGAACGTCCCGAACCTGTGTGCGACCTGTCATGGAGAGGCCGGCAAGGCGGCGGTGCGCTATCAGGGCTCCGAGCGCGAGATCCCCAAGAACTACGCAGAGAGCATCCACGGCAAAGGTCTCCTCAAGAGCGGGTTGGTCGTCACGGCGATGTGTACCAGCTGCCATACCGCGCATCACATGCTGCCGGCCTCCGACCCGCGATCTAGCGTCAACCGGGCCAACATCGCCGGGACCTGCGCGCAATGTCACAAGGGGGTCTATGAACAATATATCGGCAGCGTACACTCGGTGGTACAGAAGCCGGACGAGGCTGACAAGCATGCGCCGGCGGATAAGCTGCCGGTGTGCAACAACTGCCACTCCGCGCATAAGATAAAGAGGACCGACCAGGACACGTTCCGGTTCGAAATCATGGACGTCTGCGGCAAGTGTCACCTCTCCATTGCGGAGACGTATTTCGACACATTCCATGGCAAGGTGTCGAAGCTGGGGTATGCGAAGGCCGCCAAGTGTCACGACTGTCACGGCGCCCACGACATCCTGCCGGTCTTGAATCCGCTTTCTCACGTAAGCCGCCAGAATATAGTGTCCACCTGCCGGAAGTGCCATCCCGGCGTGCAGCGGCGGTTCGCAGGGTACCTGACGCACGCCACACACCATGATCCGGACAAATATCCATGGATCTTCTTGACATTCTGGTCGATGACCGTCCTCCTCGTGGGCACCTTCATCCTCAGCAGCATCCATACGCTAATGTGGCTGCCGCGTTCCTTGCAGATGCGGCGCGAGCATCCCCGGGCGCCCTTTGATCCAGGCGAGCAGCAATACGTGCGGTTCACATTCCTGAACCGTTGCCTGCACGCAACAATGGTCGTCAGTTTCCTCACCCTGGCGACGACCGGCATGACTATGAAGTTCTCCTACACGAAGTGGGCTACGTTGCTATCGCGCCTGTTGGGCGGAACGGAGGTCACCGGCTTCTTCCACCGCTTCGCCGCTGTGGTCCTGCTGGGGATATTCTGCGTCCACATCTGGGACCTCCTGCGGCGCAAGAAGAGAGAGTTCGGCACATGGAAGGCGTTGCTCTTCGGCCCGGACACGATGCTACCCACTATGAAGGACCTCGCTGAGGTCGGACAGACCCTGAAGTGGTATCTTGGGAAAGGCGAGCGGCCCCGCTACGGGCGGTGGACCTATTGGGAGAAGTTCGACTACTTCGCAGTCTTCTGGGGGATCGCGATCATCGGTGGTTCGGGCCTCATGCTCTGGTTCGCCGAGTTCTTCACGCGCTTCTTGCCTGGGGGGCTGATCAACGTAGCGACGATCATCCACAGCGACGAGGCCCTGCTGGCGGCAGGTTTCATCTTCACCATCCACTTCTTCAACACACATTTCCGCCCAGAGAAGTTCCCTATGGACACGGTGGTCTTTACCGGCCGGATGCCGCTTGAAGACTTCAAGCGCGAACGGCCCGCCGAATACGAGGAACTCGTGGCGAGCGGTGAACTGAAGCGACACCTGGCGTATCCATTGTCGTTGAACACCATGCGGACCATCAGGACCTTGGCCTGGATCGCTCTCGGGATCGGACTAAGCCTTGTGGTGGGCATCATCTACGCCATGCTCTTTGCGTACCGGTAAGAGTGAAACGGTGGAGGCGTAAGCGACAGCCAACGGTACCTGCGCGGTCACAACGGTTTGAGAAAACCCTCAAAGTGAGCGTTGCGGACCCCGGTTTCGCAGGGCTATAGCAGAGACATCCCCAAGACCTGCGGCTCCCGCCACGGCCGGCACGATATTCTTCCATCAGATAATCCCCTGTCCTCGGTCAATGCGAATAACCTGCGTTCGACGTGCGGAAAATGTCCGTACTTTGCGCTATCCGCCCCATCCCGCATGACAAATCATTCTTCTCATTAATTCCGTCAGACCATTTCGACCGTGAAATTAGCTGCACGATTTTATGAAATCGGTCACTAAAGGCGACATGGAGCGGCCTCAGATGGCGATTCCTTTCCGACTTTCTTTATGTGCCGCTAATGATTCGTGAAATTAGGTTGACTTCGGAATTTTTGGCAAAGTATACTATTCCCGTATAGTTTGCAGGATAAAGCATTCGAAAGGAGTTTTGTTGTATGATCAAAAAGATAGTAATTCTTGGTTCAGGCTGCGGCGGCACTATCGTTGCCAACAAACTCCGCAGGGAGCTTCCCGAATCCGACTGGCAGATCACCATCATCGATCATGACGAAAATCACCACTATCAGCCCGGCTGGCTATTTATCCCCTTTGGAATCTATAGTCCCGCTGACTGCATAAAACCAAAACAGGAGTTCATTCCTGCCGGGGTCGACTTCAAACTGGACGAGATTACCAGGATCGATCCCAAAGAACGTCGAATATCCACCAAACTCGGCCACTACGATTATGACTGGCTGATTGTATCAACCGGTTGCCGGATCGCCCCGGAGGAAGTGGATGGTATGACGGATGACTGGAAAGGCAGCGTCCATACCTTCTACAGCCTGGATGGGGCCGTTGCCCTGCGCAATAAAATGAAATTTTTTGAGTCCGGCCGCCTGGTCCTGAACATTGCCGAATTGCCTTACAAGTGCCCGGTGGCGCCTTTGGAATTCATTTTCATGGCCGACTCGTTTTTCACGGTCAATGGGTTGCGGGACAAAGTGGAGATCGAGCTTGTCACTCCTTTGTCCGGAATTTTCACCAAACCGGTTGCGAGTAAAATGCTGACGGCTTTAGCGGAGCAGAAGGACATAAAGATAACCCCCAATTTCGATATTGCCCAGGTCAACGCCAAAGAGAAAACCATTGAATCACACAAAGGGACGAAAATTCCCTACGATCTGCTGGTGACGATCCCACCGAATCTTGGGGCCAAGTGTATTGAGGAGTCCGGTATAGGGGATCCGATGGGCTATCTCGATACCGATCCCTACACCCTTAAGGCGAAGGAGTACGAAAGAATTTACGTCATCGGGGACGCCACGAATGTGCACACCTCTAAAGCCGGTGCGGTTGCCCACTACCAATCCGAAACCGTCGTGGAAAACGTCCTGCGCGAAATAGACGGCAGGCAGCCAAAACCCACTTATGACGGCCATGCCACGTGCTTCATTGTCTCGGGGCGTGAGAAGGCTGTGCTGATCGACTTTAACTACAAGGTGGAACCTCTTCCCGGCAAGTTTCCTTTCCCGGGTCTCGGCCCGTGCACGCTTTTGGGAGAAAGCGATTTCAATTATTGGGGCAAGATGATGTTCAAGTGGGTCTACTGGAACCTGATGATGAAAGGCAATGAGTTGCCGCTTGAATCCCAGATGACTTTGGCCGGCAAAATGCGTCCGGCATTCGCATAGGAAGGGGAGACTGCCATGAGCAAGGAAGATATGATCCTTGAGCGGCTTGATAGAATAGAAGCCCAACTCGCTCCTCTTAGCGCGTCGGCCAGGAGCATGAAGGAGTTCAAAGAAGATATCAGTCCCCTGGTCAATCAGAGCGTCCAAGTCCTGATAAGGGAACTGGGAACCGTAGATTCGAGCTTTCAACTAGAGGACCTCTTTGCACTTATCAAAGCTGTCCTCAGGAACACTCGCAACTTGACCTTCTCACTCAATCAGCTTGGAAATCTGTCCGACTTCCTGTTTACCATCGAACCCTTGCTCAAATCCACTGTACCCACGTTCATTAAATATCTGGATGACCTGGAACAGAGAGGGGTTTTCCGTATACTAAACGCCATGCTCGGAGTGCGCAGCAAGATGGCGGCTGCCTACACTCCTGAAGATATAGATAAAATTGGTGACGGACTCGTTGTGCTCTTTGGGTTGGCCGAAAAGATGAGGCACCCCCAGGCCAGAGAGTTTCTTGAAACGCTGGCCGAATTGCCTGCCGAAG
>OMSV01000209.1:4181-15419 GCA_900290385.1 Syntrophobacter sp. SbD2
CCCCCAGGCCAGAGAGTTTCTTGAAACGCTGGCCGAATTGCCTGCCGAAGTGAACCTTTCCGAGTGCAAGCCGCTCGGACCTATCGGCCTTCTGTCCGCATGCAGGGCCTCCGAGGTCAAAGACGGCCTGGGAGTCATCGTCGAACTGACGAAGGCCATGGGGAAATTCAAAGGTGAACCACGGATGAAGGAGCGCAGCGGGGTAGATAGACACGGATAAGTGAATAATTTAGCGCTGATAGATTCTCTTGCGCGGTTGGTCAGCGAGTGTCTCATCCGGTGTTTCCAGGTCGACACTAGCGAGGGGTTTTTGACCTGCAAGGGGCCAAGAATCAGCGATTCCATCATCCCTGGGGCGACGAGATGGGGCGTAGGGGTCAAGCGGAATCCATACTTTTTTGATATATATTTGTGTGCAGGGGGGAAAAAAAGTGTTGACAGGGGAATACCTGATAGAATAGTAGAATCAAGCTGTAAAGATTTTTCTTGCGCGGTTGGTTAGCAAGGGTTTTTGACCTGCAAGGGGCTAAGAATAAGCGATTCCATCATCCCGGGGGCTAGCTGTGGGGATCGGAGTCGTCATCCTTTCTTTTTATTTCCGATTCTATCGAGTTTTCATGAAAGACCAGGGGCTTTTGTCCAGCGGACGCTTGTCTTGCCGTGTCATGACGGTCTGATGGCAGTTCTTTAAGGGTTTTTCAGTTTTTTTGACATTGTTTGATCGCCGGCCAAGTTTCAAGACCCAAGTAACCCAAAAATTCAAATCGAGGGGGAGACTATGCGGAGAATCTTCATTTCCGGACTGACCCTTGTCTGTCTGATCCTGATTTTCCTTTTCTCTTATTCAAAAGCGCCGGCACAAGATGTCAAAGAGGCCAAAGACAAGTATGCAGGGGTGGAAGCATGCCAAATGTGCCACCAGGATGTGTACGACAATCTGACCAAGACACCTATGGGCATCCTGTTTGTGAAGCACCCCCGAGACGCCAAGGAAAAGCTTGGGTGTGAAACGTGCCATGGACCGGGAAACGAGCATGTCGCTTCAAGCGGCAGTGAATTCGGGAACATGGTTCGATTTAGACAGGGGACGCCGGTGCCTGTTCAAGTGCGCAACGAGGTCTGCCTCAAGTGCCATGAAAAGAAGCAGAGGCTTTTCTGGCAGGGAAGCATTCATGACAACAACGGCATGGCGTGCACAGAGTGCCACACGGTCCACACGGGACCGGGAATGGAGACCCGTAATCAGCTCGCTCGTTGTAACGTAACGGATACGTGCTCTCCGTGTCATAAAAAGCAAGTCAACGAGGAGCTGCGGTTTTCGCATCATCCTCTGCGCGAAGGGAAAATGAGTTGCGTCAGTTGCCATAACCCGCACGGGACTGTTTCGCCGAAGCTCGTAAAGGGGCTTTCCAACAGGGAGCTTTGCTTTACTTGTCACGCCGAGAAGCGAGGTCCGTTCCTTTATCAGCATCCTCCCGTTCTGGAGGATTGCTTCAATTGCCATCAGCCCCACGGCAGCGCATATCCCAGCCTACTGAAAGCCCCTCCGATCAGGTTGTGCCGGGAGTGCCACATTACCTTCCACGCCGTCAATTTCACTACGACCAAGGGGGTAAGACCTAATCAAATGATGGGCGGGGCGTGCGCCAACTGTCACGTGAATATCCACGGCAGCAATAATAAAAACGGCAATCTATTTTTCCACTAAGGAGGGGGGGCCATGAAGATTCAAAAAGCAATCCTGGTCATTTTTCTTGCAGTCATGTTTCTCCCTTTGACCCCTGCGGGCGGCTTCGCTCAAACGACCTTTGGTGGGTACAATTGGAGCGGCGACGTCGAAATTGGTGGAAGATTTCTCATCGATTCCCCCAACCCGGCGTCCCGGGGGTATTTAGAACAGTATACCCCCCTTGGCGCAGGGGCTATCGTGGAACAAATGCATTTGTTGCGGACGAATGATGACGGCAGCGAATATTATAAATTCTTTATGAGCCATCCGGGAGACACGGATGAGGATTTCCTTCTCAAGTTTGGCAGAATCGGGCTTTACAAGTTCGAAATCGAGTATGACCAGCTCCAACATGTTTACTGCACGGTAAATCCCACTGTAGACGACATCATGGTCCTTTGGCAGAGATTGCGGATCAGCGGTGACTACACGCCAACACCCGAGATCGATCTCTATGGCGATTACACTTTTCTAAAGAAAGACGGCCAACTCCCATGGTCGCACAACGCGGGCCCCGGCACCGCCACCGGCAGTGGTTATTCTTTTACCCCTTTCCTCGCACCGGTGGATTATACGCAAAACAACTACAGCTTCGGAGCGGATTACGCTAAGCCGTGTTATCAGTTTCATCTGGGTTACGAGATGTCTCTGTTTCAAGATGACAATCAACTGGGTCAAGCGCCGTTTGGCGTCTCGAATGCCTTCGTGACCCTGCCCGTGAGCAATATGGCGCAGTACGTTACCGGTTCGGGGGCGGTGAACAGCCTGCCTTACAATACAAGGATCACCGGCTCGTTTACCTACGGCTGGCTGACTACACAGGAAAGCACCATCTTCGACGAGCACGGTTCTGTGGTAGGCAGTACGGACCTCAGCGCCTCGACTGCCTCCGGGTATTTGTCAGTCGTAAGCCGTCCCTGCGACCCGTTGACCCTGAGGTTTTCGTACAGGGTTTATGATTTTGAGAATGATAACCTGAACAATCCTGAAGCGCAGATTCTATGGGGGGCAGGGAATCTCACCCTTGCACGACAGGAGCAGTATTCGTATTTGCGGCAGGCTTTCACGATCGGCGCCGACTATAAAATCAACAGCAAGGTGACCGCCGATGTCGAATACACTTACGATACAACCGACCGTAATGAAGACCTGGGCACTACCACGACCAATACGCCCAAAGTGGGCGTCAGGCTATTTCCTTGTGACTGGATGAACCTGATAGCCGACTATGCGCACGTAAGCCGGGTAGGAGATGATTTCCTGACAGCGACTACGTCAGGGCTCCCGCTGACCTACAAATTCTACGCAGGGGACGACGAACGGAACCTCGTCAATTTCATTGCAGAGTTTATACCACCCGTGAATAATGTCACCTGCTCAGTCAATTTCAACCTCTACGATGACCAGTATAGCGGCTCGGAATTTGGAATGACCGGCGACAATGGCTGGGCGGCCGGAGCGGATGTGGGCTGGACGCCGTGTAAAGGCGTCTCACTGGCCCTTGGATACTCCCATGAACATGCGAATACTAACGAACTCGCCAGTGTTACTTATACTGGTGCCGGGGTCGTTAGTAATGGGGCCATAGGTGATCTGGGCCCTGTTTTAACCACCTCAGATCAATATGACACTGTCAGCGCCCGTGCGGAGATTGTGCTCGTTCCCGACAAACTGAGCCTGCTGTCCAAGGCAAGCGTCTCCTTTTCGGAGTCGGATTTCCACAACCCGGTCATCACCAATCTGGATGAATTTTACTTTCATGTAGATACCTGGCTCAAATACAAGCTCAACAAGTGCACGGCTTTAAAATTGGGATACATATACGAGAGGTTCGACATGACCAGCGCGTACCAACAGCTTTACCTGACTGGTGGAAACACTCCGCCGGCGAATCAGAGTTTAAATACCCTGGACGGGTTCTACACGAATTACACGGCGCACGTGATCGAGGCGCTTGTGCAGTATAAGTTCTAGTCTTGGCCCCCATGCAGGGGGCCAAGGTTGAATCTCCCCCCTTCCTTAAAGGAAAGGGGGGAGAAAATAAATGCCGACTGCCCTCCCTCCCGGGAAAGCTCATTTGCAACCTCGCCTTGCTTCCCGTTGGTTTTATAGCAAACCAGACACCGGCACTTGTCCGGTATTTTGCCGTATGCTCCCTGCGGTCCATAATCTCAGGGCCGCTTGCCCAGGGGAAGAATATAAGATGCGGGAATTTCCTTTCCTTTCAGGCCAAGAATGTAGGTTGTGATGGCCACTGATTCCTCTTCGTTGAAGTAGTAATCCGGCATCTTCAATCCCTCTTTGAAGATCCTTGGCGATTTCACCTTGTAGTAGATCCAGGTGGGTACGGTACGGTCCTTGACAGGGACTTTTAAGTGGCCGAAATCCAGGAAGCTGATATGGACCGCACCGAATGTTGTAAGGTCCGGGCCCAACTCGCCAATCTCCGTAACTCCCTCAATTTTTGCATGGCATCCGATACAGCCCTGTTTGACGACTAATTCCCGACCACGATCTTTGCTCGCATTCCTGACAAGTTGATCCTGACCGGCCACAGTGCTTTTGTCAAGAGCCGGGCCGGTACACTCCTGCGTCAAAAAGGCTACGATGTTCCGGATGTCCTGGTCGGGAATGCCTAAGACCGGCATCTTGCCTTCAGGCCACAACGCAGTTGGGTCCTTGATGATCTTGAAGAGCCTTTCGGGATAGTTCTTGGAGGAGACCCCGGAGAGGTCGGGCCCAACGTCGCCTCCCTCGCCATTCACCGTGTGGCAGGCCAGGCAGCCAGATTCCAGAAAAGCTGTCTTGCCGAGAGCAGGATCGCCCGGTATGACCGTACCCTCCGGTCCGGGTCCTTGCAGGAGAAAAGCTGCAACGTCTGCAGCTTCCTGCGGGGAGAACAGGGGGTCAGGCATTTTCGTCAGCGGAAGATAACTTTTAGGACTCTTCAAAAATCTATACATCCAGTCGGTCTTGACCCTTTTGGCCATCTCATCGAGCGGCGGCCCGATCTCAGTTCGCGGTTTTGTGCCGACTTTGTGGCAGCCCCGGCAGCCATACTCATAAAACATGGTTTGTCCACGGTAAAGGACCGGGGCCTGATTCTGAATGGACTCGCCATGGCACTGGGAGCATGAATTTTCCATAAATTTGTCTTGGTAGATGGCCCTGTACCAGTTTTCAGTCGGTCCATGAGCATCCTGTAAGGTCGTTGCCATACCCTGGCCACCGTGGCACATCGTGCAGCCAAACGTTTCATAGGAGTGTTCGGCTATAGCCGGATGAGTTTTGAAAGGCTGCGGATCATCTTTAAATCTGGGATCTTCAAGACCCAGGTGGCAGGTTTCGCAACGGTCTGCGATGCCAAGTTCCTTGATCCATCGCTGCCGAATTCCAAATCGAAATTCAGCGGGCCTGGATGCGCCTGCGGCTTTCAGATCGAGGAGCGCCTTGAATTTTCGCTGATATTCAAGGTAGGGACGGTCATAGTCTTTCCACACCACCCCTATAAACAGGAGAAAGCTTAGCAGGGCAAGAAACGGGAATAATTTCTGGAAGACGTTCATCTAACCCTCTGCTCCATTCGATACGGATAGGGCTCAGTGGAGGTTCCAAGGTTGCCACGGCCAATAAAACCGCCAGCCCGGTCCACGAAACAACGCGCCTACGATGATGAGACCAATGGCCACCGTTACAAAGGCGGTGAACAGGATATTTTGAAGCCGCCGGCTGGGGTGAAACCATACGCCGCTGCCGGTTTTTCCGCGTTCAATATAAGGGACGAGTAAAGCGAAAAGCAGCACTGCGTTGGGAACAACGATCGCCCCCCAGAAGGGTGCGCCCCAGGACAGCAGCTCTTGCAGGCCCAGGAAAAACCAGGGCGCCTTTGCAGGAACGGGTGTGACCGAAGGATTGGCCTCTTCCTCGAGTGGTGCGCCGAAAAGAATGGATGTCCCCATAATTATTATCAGGATTATAAGAAACTTTGCCAGCTCCCGTTTGATAATATCGGACCAGGCGCAGTCTGCCGTATCGGACCCGTTATCTGCTTCAGGGGCAGGGGCTGATTTGTGTTCGCCGTGCGCCTGAGAGCCGGCGAGCAGGTCGTCTGTGCGGCCTCTGATAACATGAAGTGCAATAAGCAAACCCATGATCAGAGGCATCACTTTGACATGTATATCATAGGCTCGAGTTAAGGCGCTCTGGCCGATTTCGTCGCCGCCCAGAACAACAAACTTGAGTTTTTCTCCGATAACCGGCACCGAAGCCATCACGTTAGACATGATGGTCATTCCCCAATAGGCCTTCTGGTCCCACGGCAGGAGATAACCGGTCAAAGCCCCAACCAGGGTGCACAGGAACAGGACCCAGCCGATCACCCAGTTGAATTCTCTCGGCTCTCGATACTCCGCCATGTAAAAGACCCTGGACATGTGCAGGAATACCAATACTATCATTGCATAAGCGGACCAGCGGTGCATGTTGCGGAAGATAGCCCCAAAGCTCACCACAAACTGGAAGTCCTTGATAACGTTATAGGCCTTATCGGTATAAGGAACGTAGTAGAACATCAGGAGGATTCCGGTCACGTTCAGGATGATGAACAGTGAGAGGTTGATAAGACCAAGCCCGAATATTTTGTCTCTGAGCCATTTACTGACCGGAGGGGCCCCTCGAAAGGCCGATTTCCAGAACCGGTTTTCAAACAATGCGTTCCGTGTAGTATTCACCGCCATATCAGTTTCCTCAAAGAGACTACCTGCGGCCCTGCACTCAAACGGTGAGCGCCTGCCTGAATGGGACAATCTTATGCTCGTCCACAATTAGTCTGCCGTCGGCGGCTACAGAGACCCCATACCAGGGCAGCGGTTTGCCGGCAGGCCCGGCGGTGACGGCCCCGTTTTCGTCGAAAAAGCTTCCATGACAGGGGCATTCAAACCGGTTGCGCTCCTCTGACCAGCGCACCGTGCACCCGATGTGCGTGCACACACCTGAGACGACCCTTATGAGGTTTTGCTGCCGAATCACAAAGATTCGTTTGGCGGAAACGAAAGTCACACCTTCGGGGTATTCCTCAGGGGGCGCAATCTTAAATTCTGCGGGCGGCTCATAGAGAACGTTGGGAAACAGGTACCGGCCGGAAGCCGCCGTAAGTCCGCCAAAGGTCCCAAAGGCGGCTAGCCAACCCACACGGCTGAGAAAATTTCTTCTTGTGAACAGATCGGCAGCCAATCGAATTACCTCCTCTTCAGCAAGCCATCACGTCCTGAATGCCCCTTTCGGCCAGTGGATCGCTAATCTTGCGGCGCATGCTTCAGGTCATTTTTTCAGAAACTCAACCAGAGCTATCGCGGCAACCAGCACAAACAGTCCCAGAGATCCCCCGCCAATGAAAGCGATCAGCATCTCTTTTATGAAACTGTACTCTTCCCGATCGTCAGCCATATGGATCAATCCTGCTTGGGATGGAAACTGCCAAACACCAAGTTGCGTTCAACTTGTGTGCATTCATACCCTGGGAGGCGTCCAGCGAGAAGCAGGAAGCAGGAAGCAACCCTGGTCTGTGAACCACGTTAGGAAAGAAGAAAGGAAACCTGTCTATCGTCGCAGGGTCTTGCAATGCGGCGCCGGATAAAGTCCCGGAGGCGCCCGAGAACGGGTTCTTGGACGCCCCGGCTTGATTAAGGCGCGCCGCTATGGCATTCGTTACACAGGATCCCAGGGGGGATTTCGCCTCCAGGGTGGTCGAATTTCAACCCCTGCAGGTTCACAGTCTCCTGTTCCGGCTTACTGCCCTGGGCGATGATGGTATGACAGGTGTTGCATGCATTGGTGATGGTTCGGCCCGTTTTGTCGGCATGCAAACCATCGTGGCATCGAAAGCAACCCCGCCAAATATAATGGCCGATATTGTCGGGCCGCGCTTTCCAGTCCGTTTTCATTTCCGGGAAGAAATTGTCCCGATAGATCCTCTGCGTCTCGGAGATCGCCTGCCTGATCTTTGGCGTTTTTGAGCAATCAGGTCAATCCCACCAGCCTGCGAAGCGGCCTCGGAGCTTTCGACAAGCGCCTCGGCCGCCTTCACTTTTATAAAGGGAATGGATAAATCGATACGATTCAGCCACAGAGAAACATCCAGGGCGCGGTAAGGAGAATGGAAAATGTGGGTGGGACGATTGTGGCAGTCAATACAGTCGAGAACCCGCACGGGCTGAGTTTTCTGTTCGGGGGTCGAGGGATCGTCTTGTGACTGGTAGACGGTCACCTCGCCTGTCTTTTGATTCGTGAGGCGCACCCAGGGTATGGTTTGCCGGGTTTCGTCCGCCGGCATGTACTCGATGCGGTTGGACACAATCATATGCCAGTGAATGCCACCAACCGGCCCCTGGGTGGTATCTCCCCCTCCAACATGCAGCAGCATTCTTATGCCCCACGGGGTGTTTTCCTTGTCGGGCAGGAAGAATTGGCGGCGCAGCTCCAGGGACCCGTAAAATTTCTCAGGCCAATGGCACTGTTCGCATGTTTCCTGTGCGGGCCGCAGGCTTTGGACCGGCGTTGGAATGGGCCGTGGAAAATGGTTGGTGAGGACTGCATATACCTGATAGAGGCCGGAGATCTTGGAGCGGACAAACCACGAGGCGCCCGGGCCGATATGGCATTCGGTACATCTTACCCTTGCGTGGGGAGAACTTTTGTAAGCGATGTATTCCGGCTTCATCACCGTGTGGCACAAAGCGCCGCAAAACCGGACCGATTCAGTCTCCTGAAACGCCCGGTAGCTTCCTAACGAGCTGAACATAAGAAAAAGGAACCCGCAGGCAAGCGCCGCGATCAGGTTGCGCGTGTTCCTCCAGCCACCCGGCTCGACGCTTGCCTTAACTGCCTGCGGTTTTTTGAGTCTGCGGCGTTCCAGCCATACTCCCCCACCCGTGAGAATAAGTCCAATCCAGATAAATGACGGGACAATCAGGTAGGTCAGAATGCCCACGTAGGGGTGGCTGAAACCGTGAAAAAAGTCAATTGCTATAAGGCAAATTACTGTGAACAGGCCGAACGAGGCCAGCGCAAGGCCAAAGATGCTGACCCAGTTGCCGGCCAGGGAGAAAACCCATTGGAGACCCGGATGCTTATGCTCGTTCATGAAGGAATTCCAAATCGATGCGAAAAGAACGGATGGAGCCGCTCAGAACCGTCAGGGTTTGGCAACGGACCGAAGATATACGATGACGGCCTGCATTTCTTCATCGGTTAATTTGATTGCCGGCATTCGAACTTTGGGATCAATGGCTTTTTTGGGGTCTGTGATTGCCTCCTTGAGGAAGGCGTCGGTCTGTTTCCCGGCAAGCGCCGCCACAGGCTTGCCAATGCCGCCCTCCTTGTGGCACAGTGCGCATTTTTTGTCTACAAGGGCTTTCCCTTTTTCCGCCTGATCGCCCTGTGCCCCTGCATACGCCGCAATTCCCAACAACAGCACAAAAAAGATCGTAATTGCAGATTTCATTTTTTCTCCTATGGTTGGTGGAAGGAGAGCCGGCTTTTGCACACCCGATGCAGCCGGTTCTCAGAAGAGGTAAGATAGAGTTGCAAACGCTCCCTGTCAACAACATGCCAAATTTATGGCAGAGTCAAATGAATAGATCCAGGGCGGCCACCATGGCAATTGAGACAGTACGGATCCGTCTTCAACCTCCGCTTGCCGCCTCGCTTTCGGTCCAGGGCGGCAGAATCTTCATGAGCGCCGCCAGGATCAAGAAAGGAAGTATGAGCAGCGCGGCGGCGATCAGCTCGCCCTCGCGCGAGATCAGATCCACCTTATACGTGGTGTAACCAAGAAAGCTCTTCGAGAAGAGTTGTCCTCCGATCACCACGTTCCAGCGCATGGCGAAGATGCCGACCAGGGTCAGGCATCCGCACACCCAATAGGCCAGCCGGCGCAGCTTCTCCGGCACCTTGAATATCTGAATCAGCCCGAGGGTCAGGATCGGCACCACCGTGCCGAGCACGATCTGCAAAATCACCTGCGAGAAGAACAACCGGGTGTGGAGCATGAAATCCAGCGAGCGGAACGATTCGTCGGCCTCGTAGATGCGCTGGATTAAATCCAGCATCTCAAGGCCGAAGTCGATGATGAAGATATACAGCAGATACTGCGCCACCGTATCGACGCAACGCATGTCGACCGGCCTGCGGCGGACCTTCATCATAGCCATGTAGACCAGCATAACAAGCGCAATGCCGCTCACCATGGCCGAGAAGAGGAACACCACCGGCATCAGCGGCGAGGACCACCACGGGTTCGCTTTGACCGAGCCGAAGATGAATCCGACGTAACCGTGCAGCAGGAAGGCCGACGGAATGCCGATGAGCGTGATCACCCAGCCCACCTTCTCATCCATGCGCAGCGCGCCTTCGCTGATGTTGCTCGAGCCCAGGGTTAGCGCCCGGTAGAGCAGCCGCTTCCAGCCCGTGGTGCTCTGCGACAGCAGCACGATGTCGCGCCGGAATTCCAGCCAGATCTCCAGTAGAATCACGACCATCAGGTACCACAGATAGACGAAGCCGAACATCGCCATCGCCGAGTTGCGGTTCGGCGTCAGATACATCTCCAGCGAACGCTCGGGGTGCCCCAGATGCAGTTGCAGCGGCATAGGAGCCACCAGCAGGAAAGCCAGCGCCGTCAGCAGCGCCAGCCGGTAGGTGGGCTTCACCGCCGACACATGGAAGATGCGCTCGAGCGACGCCAGTATAAAGGCGCCGGCCACCAACCCGGTCACGTACGGATAGACGACGATCAATACGCTCCACGCCAGCTCGACTTCATTCGGATACATGAAACCGTCAACGTGCACCATCTTCGCAATCTCTCCTTAACGCACCGATCCATCCAGGTCGTAATAGAAGGCCTTGGCGCCGGTGGCCAGATGGGGCTTTAGCACCTGCACGCTGTGGGTCTTCAGGAATTCGTGGATGGGATCGTTCGGGTCCTTCAGGTCCGCGAGCTGGCGCGCTCCCGTTGGACAGTTCTCGCAGCACGCCGTGGTCAGCCCTCGGGTAATCCGGTGATAGCACAGCGTGCACTTTTGCGCCGTGCGCTTGATGGGATGCAGAAAGCGGCAGCCGTAGGGACAGGCTTGTATGCAGTAGCGGCAGCCCAGGCAGTAGGTATCATCGACCAGCACAACCGAGTCGGGGGTATGAAAAGTGGCGCCCACCGGGCAGACCTGCGTGCAGGGCGAATCCACGCAGTGGTTGCACATCTTGGGGACAAAGAAGTTCTTGCCGCCCTGAGCCTCGCCGGGAGGAAAACCATTCTTGCCGCCGTTGGGAGAATCCACCTGCGGCACTTCCTGCTCCCAGCCGGAGACGTGGTAGCGCTCCATCCAGGTGCGGAAGTATCCCTCGGGAACGTCGTTCTCGTTGGCGCAGGCGCGCACGCAGCTTCCGCAGCCGATACACTTGTCGATGTTCAGCAGCATGCCCCACCAGTGTTGGTCGCGGTTGTAGGCGGG
>OMSV01000020.1:0-6372 GCA_900290385.1 Syntrophobacter sp. SbD2
AGCCCATTGCCCGGTTTTCCCCGTCCGAAAAACCGACTCCAGCCGCTCGGACATGCCGGCCTCCAATGCCTTTGCGGAAAACGGAGCAAAGGCAGCAGTCTCCTGTTGTGAGAATGGGACTGAACTCATGGACTGCCACTCAGAACATTCCCGCTTTAAAGGGCATGCCTGGTGTATTGACGGCAGGAGAAGCTTATGACTAAACGCATCATCAGAATTCTTGTTTTCGCAGTTTTTCTGTTGTTTTCGCAGTTTTTCTTCCATTGCTTTTTGCAACCTGCATTAAGGAAATTGCCACAGCCACCCGGGAAGAGACCGTGCTGGGAGCCGTAGTGAAGCATGGAAACGGTTTTGTGATCGAATCTGACGATGGAGATTATATCGTTAAAGGGAAGGACGTGTCGAAATTCGCCGGTAAGCTGGTCGAGGTAACCGGAACCATAACCGAGAGCGACAAAGGGGAGATAATCGAAGTAAAATCGATTCAAGAGCTCGAGGAAACCGAACCGGAATAAGTGAGAGGCAGAACGCCTTTTGATTCAATCCTCTGGATCGCTGTATGGAGTGATTCCAGCGATTGTATACTCTTTTGAATTGAGCAAACATTATCAAATACGCCACGCCTTGCGAGGTATGGTAGACTGCCCTGGCGCCAACCTGTACAAGCCGGCTCATTATCCGGCAAAGCATCATCCTGGCGGCCGGAAAGTGTCCTGCATTCAAAGGAGAGCATTTATCAAACATAAATCCACTCAACCGAACACCCCAGGCGATTTGTGCCGTCGCAACTTCCTCCAGCTTCTTAGCTTGGGAACAGTCGGCCTGGGCTTTGGCGTCTCAATCTTTACACGCGGGTATGCCATGGCTGAGGAAGCCGACAAGGAGATGGCCCATCAACTGCTCATGCAGGGCACCAAGGACTTCAAAGGGGTCCGGATTTCCGAAATCACCCCCAATGACATGTTCTATCAAACCACTTACGCTGGTGTGGCCGATCTCTCCCTGGATACCTGGCAGCTCAGGATCGAAGGGCTGGTGGACAAGCCAATGAACCTCAAGCTCGACGACTTGATGAAGTTGATGGATAAGACGGAAGCCGTAACGCTTTCCTGCATCGGCAATCATGTGGGGGGTGATTCTATTGGGAATGCAGTCTGGGAGGGAGTTACGCTAAAAAAGGTCCTGGAACATGCAGGTCCAAAATCGGGAATCAAGAAAGTGGTCTTCTCCGGGGGGGAAGGCTACACGGATAGCATCCCTTTCGATATTGCCATGGACGGGACTGTTTTCCTCGCGTACCGGATGAATGGGGTTCCCCTGCCCCGAGAGCATGGCTTCCCGCTTCGTGCTGTTGTTCCCGGGATCTATGGAATGAAGAATGTAAAGTGGTTGCAGAAGGTCGAATTGGTAGACCACGACTACAAGGGGTATTGGGAAACCAAAGGATGGTCGGATATGGCGGAGATCCTGACGCTGTCACAGATCCTGATGCCCATGACCGGTCAGGAAATACCTGCCGGAACTCATGTGATAGGGGGAATTGCCTATGCCGGCCGGCGCGGAGTCGCCAAGGTGGAACTCTCTCTAGATGGCGGAAAGACCTGGAACCCGGTGGAACTGAAGCCCCCCTTGTCTAAGTTCGCATGGGTGATTTGGCGTTATGAATGGAAGGCGAATGAGAAGGGCAACTTCAGGCTCCAAGTTCGGGCGACAGATAAGAAAAGGAAGGTGCAGGAATCAGGCAGCTTGCTTGGCCGCTCCTATCCTGACGGGGCCAAAGGCATCCATGAGATTAAGATCAGCATCACCTGATCTCAGTGAGTCATGAAGGTATGACGGTCATAACCCTCGAAAACCTGATCGCAAGGCAAAAGAACCTTCAAAATGTTCTCGATAACATGATCGAGGGCATAATTGCCCATGACCTCAATCGGCGAATCCTGTTTTTTAACCGGGCGGCCGAAAAGATCACCGGGTATTCTCGCGAAGAGGTACTCGGAAGGGATTGCCACCTGGTATTCGGATCTCCTTTCTGCGGGAACAAATGTTCCTTTTGCGGACAGCCCCCTGAGCCGCTTGGACACCACACTTATACGATAAATGCCGCTACGCGGTCAGGCGATACCCGCCGGATCGAAATGTCGGTGACAGGCATGTACGACGAACAGGACACCTTTGTCGGCGTTCTCGCCGCTTTCCACGATCTGACCGAGATCATCAGTCTTAAGCTCCGGCTTGGTGAACTTGCGGGTTTTTCAGGCATTGTCGGCAGGGACCGCAGGATGCTCGATGTATACGAGCAGATCAGGAATCTTGCCGCAGCGGATTATCCCGTGCACATAACCGGCGAGACCGGGACTGGAAAAGAGCTGGTAGCCGCTGCTATTCACAACCAAAGCGCGAGGGCGGGCGGGCCTTTCGTGCCGGTAAACTGCGGGGCCCTCCCTGAAGGGCTGCTGGAGAGCGAGCTTTTCGGGCATGTGAAAGGCGCATTTTCAGGGGCGATTCGGGACAAGAAAGGCCGATTCGAGCTGGCCCATTCAGGGACCCTTTTCCTTGATGAGGTCTCAGAGCTCCCCAGGCACATGCAGGTGAAGCTTCTGCGCGTACTCCAGGAGGGTAACTTCGAGCGGGTAGGCGCTGAGAAGACGATTTCCGTAACTTCGAGCGGGTAGGCGCTGAGAAGACGATTTCCGTAGACGTCCGCATAATCAGCGCGACCAACAGGGACCTCAGACGGGAGATGCAACGGCGGAATTTCCGCCAAGACCTCTATTACCGTCTGAACGTCGTCCCAATCCGCATTCCACCCCTTCGCGAGCGCAGAAACGACATTCCTCTCCTTGCCTTGCATTTCCTGAAGCTGGCCGCCGAACATGGCCGAAAGACCCCCAGGCTTTCCGAAGAGGCCCTGTCGCTTATGATGGATTATAGTTGGCCGGGAAACGTGCGTGAGTTGCAAAACGCGATACACTTCGCCCTGGTCAAATCACGCGGACCCATTATCGAAGCCGAACACCTTCCACTCGAAATCCGGCAGATGACCTGCACGGCTTTCAAGCCCGGGCCGAAGCCCCGGCTTACCGCCGAGGCCGTTGCATCAGCCGTTGAAAAAGCCGGCGGAAACAGGTCAAAAGCGGCGAAGCTGCTCGGAATAGGCCGCGCCACCCTTTACCGGTTTCTAGAAAAACAACTTTAGGGATTTAGGGATTAAAGTCTTAAGGGGTTAAGGGAATTCCTCAATTCCTGAATTCACCAATTCCTAACAACTTGTACCATGATACAATACTGTCTCAGATTGTATCTTGATACACCCGCGCTACCTCGCCATCAGCTTATTTCCCTGTATCTTATCCATTCTCTTTGATAGTCCCTTTCACCGGCTGTCTCAAAAGTGTCTCATTTTTAATGTAGATCCTAGCCCGGCAAAATTTACATACCGAATACTCCATCGAAATCACACACTATTTGTTAATTATTCGAACGCACCCGCGCTTGGCGCGCTTGTTGCCATTAAGAGGACTAAGACCCGGCTTTCGAGGAATAACGATGAAGACATGCAATGAACTACTTGGAAGGACACTCCAGTTGACCGACATGATGGTCGAACTGGCCGATCTGGGTGACGGCGCCAGGATAGATGTTGGCTGCGGGGTCCTCTACGGACTCCTGAGGGACTCGGCATACAAGATTAGAAAGGTTGCCGGGCAGGAAAAAGAAGATCATATCAGCAGAGGCCTGTCGCCGGAAGAAACGAAGGCACGCAACGGAAAAGCCGCCAGGGTGTTCATGGAGGCCGTGAAGAAGACCTAAACGAAGCTTAATTAGTTTTCATCCGGGAGCACCGGAGCGAATTCCACGCCCCGCGAGGTTTCTGTTCGAAAAGGAGGCATTTTTCGTCCTGACAAGGAAATCGAGGGGTTGTGCGGAGGCGTACAACCGTACCGCCTCGCGGGTGGGTGGGCGGGCTGTCGAGATCGGCGACCTAACCCCCCAAAGCCTCTGCGGCCACCGCCGAAGGCAGTGGCCAACACGGCAGGCGGTCCCGGTTCCCAAGCCCCAGGGCGGAAAAGGACTCTTTTAGGACAAGAAATCCGGACGGAAACTAAGGAGATCAAAATGCAATCAAACACCCCCACTCAAACAGAAATGAATTTGATGCAGGCCTTTGCAGGCGAATCGCAGGCCAACCGTAAGTATCTGGCCTTCGCAATGCAGGCTGAAAAGGAAGGAAACCCCCAGGCTGCGAAGCTTTTCAGGGCTGCCGCCGAAGCCGAAACCGTTCATGCCATCGCGCATCTCCGGGCTTTGGGGAAGATCGGGACCACTGAGGAAAACCTCAAGGCGGCCATTGCGGGTGAGACATTCGAATTCACGGATATGTATCCTCCAATGATCAGAACAGCCGGCGAAGAAGGGCATGCTGCGGCCCGAAAAAGCTTCACGTATGCCAATGCCGTGGAGATGCAGCATGCGGCGCTTTATCAGCAGGCCCTCGATCAGATGGAGGCCACCAAAGAGACTGATTATTACGTCTGTTCGGTTTGCGGGTATACCTGCTCAGATGAGGCGCCCGGCGCCTGCCCGCTTTGCGTTACCGCAAGGAGCTCTTTCTCGAAGACGGACTAGTAAAAACCTGCGTTCATATGAGTAAAATCCACTGCCTCCTTTGAGCGCAAAAACAAGCGTTGGACATATTGCACATCACATAGTGGATGACCATTTTGAGCCTGATGTTTATCGGCGGCGCGTTATAGAACTCTCACATCAAAAGGAGGCAGCTCATGGATACCCTTATGCTATCCAGACTCCAGTTTGCGGCGGCGACATTCTTCCATTTCCTGTTCGTGCCGCTTACGCTCGGGCTTTCCGTCCTGCTGGCGATAATGGAAACTGCCTACGTACGGACCGGAAACGAAGAGTACAGAAACATGGCCCGCTTCTGGGGCAAGATTTTCCTGATCAATTTCGCCATCGGGGTTGTTACCGGCATAACGCTGGAGTTCCAGTTCGGGACGAACTGGTCACGCTACTCGGAGTACGTTGGCGATATTTTCGGTTCGCTCCTGGCAATTGAAGCGACAGTGGCTTTCTTTTTGGAATCCACTTTTATCGCGGTATGGGCTTTCGGATGGAAGCGGCTCTCACCGAAGGCGCACGCGGCAGTCATCTGGCTGGTGGCGCTGTCCTCGAACCTTTCGGCGCTATGGATTCTGATCGCCAACTCGTGGATGCAGCACCCGGTAGGCTTCGTCATTCGAAACGGCCGGGCAGAGCTGGACGATCTGATTGCTGTTATTACGCAGCCCTTTGCCTGGCATACTATTGTCCACACTGTCTCAGCCGCCTATATCCTTTCAGCCTTTTTCGTGATGGGCGTCAGCGCCTGGCATTTATTACGTAAGCAGCACATTTCTTTTTTTAAGAAATCGTTTCGGCTGGCCGTTTCACTCGCCCTGATTTTTACGATCGTTGAGGTTGTGCAGGGCCATATGCACGGCGGTGAGGTCGCTAAAATTCAGCCCACAAAGCTCGCGGCCATGGAGTCACTCTGGGAGACAAAAAAATCGGCCCCGCAGTACTTGCTCGTTATTCCCGATCCGGACCACGAACGCAATCTGGTCCAATTCGGCGCGATTCCCGGCGCTTTGAGCATGCTGGCATACCATGATTTCTCTGCGGAAGTGAAGGGTCTGAAGGCTTTTGCGCCCTCCGAAAGGCCTCCGGTAACCATTGCCTTTGTCTCCTTCCGCGTGATGATGATGCTCGGGTTCTTTTTCCTTGCAATGGCAATCATCGGCTGGCTCAGGCGCAACACTGTCGAGGAGCGGCCCAAGCTGCTCAAGGTGTTTCTCTATTCCATTCCCCTGCCCTATCTGGCCAGCGAGTTTGGTTGGATGCTCGCCGAAGTGGGGAGGCAGCCCTGGGTGGTGTACGGGATGATGAAGACATCGAATGCTGTATCTCCGATTGCCCCATCCCAGGTGGCGATCTCTTTTGCAGCGTTCGTGCTTGTCTACACCTTCCTGGGAATTGTGGCCTTCTACCTGATGTGGAGCCATGCGAGGAAAGGGCCGGTAGATGAAACGGCCCTGCTCGAAGCAGACGATGAGGAGGTGGGATATGCTTGAGACAATCTGGTTTGCTCTCTGGGCAATTCTTTGGGCCGTTTATTTCGTCCTGGACGGCTTCGATCTCGGGGTCGGAACCTTGGCCCCGTTCATTGCAAAGAACGAAGGCGAGAAACGCACCGTTTACAACAGCATGGCGCCTTACTGGAACGGCAACGAGGTCTGGCTGATAACCGCAGGCGGAGTTACTTTCGCCGCATTCCCGAAAACTTACGCAGTAATGTTCAGCAGCCTCTATTCG
>OMSV01000020.1:6382-8318 GCA_900290385.1 Syntrophobacter sp. SbD2
AGCAGCCTCTATTCGGCCCTTCTGCTGATCCTGTTTTGCCTCATAGTGCGCGGCGTCGCAATGGAGTTCAGGTCTAAGTTTGCTTCAAGGGGCTGGAAAAGCTTCTGGGACACCCTCCTGTGGATAGGCAACTTCGGTCCGGCCTTGCTGTTTGGCGTGGCTTTCGCCAATCTGTTTCGCGGTATTTTGATTGATAAGGGCGGCATTTATCATGGGTCTCTTTTTTCGCTGCTCAACCCCTACGGGCTCGCGGGAGGGGTCCTATTCACCCTGATCTTCACGGTACACGGCTCACTTTGGCTCGCGATCAAGTCCGACGGACCGCTCAAACAACGCGCCGGACGCCTTGCGAAAAATCTCTGGTTTGCTCTTGCCGTTGCGGCGGTGGTCTTCCTGGGGGCAACTTATATCTCAACGAGTCTGTATGACAATTACATTAAAGTCCCGGGCCTGTTCGTTATTCCGCTTGCGGCTGTAAGCGCGCTCATAGGAATACTTCTCTTTATCCGGCAGGGCCAATGGCTGAAAGCCTGGTTCTGCTCAGCGGTCTTCATCGTCATGGTTACGCTTTTCGGAGTCGGGGGAATGTACCCCAATCTGCTCATATCAAGCATCGATCCGGCATTCAGCCTGACCGCATTCAACTCGTCATCGAGTCCCCTGACGTTGAAAATCATGCTCGGTGTAGCCCTGGTGTTCGTGCCCATAGTAATTGCCTACCAAATATGGGTATACAGGTTTTTCGGGATGAGCGGCGGGAAGACCGCATCGGTCCCGCGAAAATCGGCGGTGTAAACAAAAACGGTTTGGAAAATCAGTGAGTGGTCAGAACATGGGGGCGGGATATTAATTTAACAACAGCAAATTTAAAGGCGGAGTCAAACAGGCTCCGCCTTGCGGTTTTACTCAAAAAACACAAACCGTGAGACCGCATTATGGATCATCCACTGCACGGGACCTATTCCCAAGCGGCCACGGCAAACAGTTGAACCCCTGGACAAAGACCACGGCGCTCACGCACCGGTTGGCGTCATCCAGGCGAATGCAGCCTGCTTTTCACTTGTAGTCACTATTAACACGGGGGTTCGTACGAAGATCTGCCCCCGCCCGGCCGGCCACCTGAACCACGAACGCCGCCACCTCGGCCCTTCTTTCCATGCGTTCCGCTCCGACCGCCTTTACTGTCGTAGATATCAAGGTCTTTGACATCAAATGTACCACTTGTCCGATCTCTATTGTAGCCGCCGCCCGTCGAGCCGCCCCCTGAGCCATAACCTGACCCGGTTCTGTTACTGTTCGCATAACCGCCCCCGCTACGTTCACGGCTTGGACCTGCCCCAGGTTCCCGGGGTCTTGCTTCGTTTACCTTAAGAGCGAAGCCGTTCATATCTTTGCCGTTCAAGGCGGCGATTGCAGCCGTCGCCTGATCCTGGTTCGGCATAGTAACGAAAGCAAAGCCTCGCGATTTGAAAGTCTCGTGGTCCACAATGATTTTAACAGAACCTACCTCGCCAAATGCCTCAAACTCCTTTTGCAATTCCTCTTCCGTTGTCTTAAATGAGAGGCTCCCTACAAAGATGTTCATGTTCTTCCTTTTCAAATGAATGCCATTTCAGCGACATCCTATAGACCCTGTTCGACCTCACTGGTGAAAGGATACTTGCCGGATAGCCGCAATAAGGCATTACGGGTTTGGTGTGACGGCAATCGAGGGCGAATTAAATCGTCTTCGAAATTTTATATTATACTCCCCTTTTGCCATACTTTAAATACTATAGCTACAGAAATTAACGAATTAACGCGGGTGCCGGAGCTGCACCACGTACTATTTTACCAGAGAAGCACGGCAAAATCCGGGCAAGGCCCAATGGAATCAGTAAACGACCACCGACTTCGTCGGTGGCTTTAAAAGATGGGACAAAGGCTCCTGACAATG
>OMSV01000016.1 GCA_900290385.1 Syntrophobacter sp. SbD2
ATTCATGCGCGCGATGATTTTGGCTGCCGGGCTTGGGACCCGGCTTCTACCGCTTACAAACTGCCGCCCGAAGGCCCTTGTGTCGCTTCGCGGAGTTACGTTGCTCGAATTCTGGGTTGAGAGGCTCTATCGCTGCGGGTTCGACGCCGTGTTTCTCAACGCTTATCACCTCAAAGACCGCCTTGCCGCACAGGTCTCGCAAAAGCAGTGGCCGATACGGGTTAAAGTGCTCGATGAGCCGGTGCTCCTTGGAACGGGAGGCGGTATCAGGTCTGCGGCAGAACACTTTGCAAACGAGCCCTTCGCGGTGATCAACGTCGATATCATCTGCAACGTGGACCTGAACACGTTGTATGAGCGCCACAAGCTCGATGGCGCTGAAGTCAGCCTCCTTTTGCACGACTGGCCTGAATTCAATAACGTAGCGGTAAGTGGGGACGGATTTGTGCTCGGATTCGGGCGAGAGGCGGAAGAGATTACAAAGAGGGGCAACGGCGTCAGGATGATGGCCTTTACCGGAATTCATTTCATAAATCCTTCGGCCCTGGCCGGTTCTGTTGCCGGGATGCCCGAAGATATTCTCAACATTTATCGGAAGCTTATAGCGAAGGGCGCACCACCGAGGGCCATTACACACCTGGGCCTTTTCTGGCGCGAAGTGGGGTCGGTCCAGAGCTACGGAAGAGTTACGGAAGAGCTTTGTCGACTCGAACCCGGGTCCCTTTGGCCTCTTAGAACCGGAGAGAATATTTCCGTTGATCCGGAAGCGGTTGTACACCCGGACTGCCGCCTCAAAGGGTCGGTTGTAGCTGGCCGTGGGGTTCGAATTTGCCAGGGCGTGAGTCTCGAGAACGTCATCTTGTGGGACGATGTACGTATTGAGAAAGGCAGTTCTCTCAAAGACTGCATTGTGGCGGATGGGATGAGTATTTCAGGTAGTCATACGGGAAAAGTATTCGCGCCGGGAGTGACGTGAAATCGATCGTCCATAACTTGCCGGGGTTTGAGGACCTGATCGAAAAGGCTCGAACCATCTCGGGCGCCGTTGAAAAGATTCGGGTTTCTCCCGTTTTCGGCGATGGATCCGACAGGAAATTTTTTCGGATTTTTTGCGGCTCTTCTTCGCTGGTAGGTCTGATTTCGCCTCGAGTAGGAAAAGATTCCACCGATGAGAACGACTCGTATCTTCTAATCGGCAACCACCTGCATTCGAAAGGGTTGCCTGTCCCGCGCATCCTCTATGCTGAAGTCCGTGAGGGAAGATTTCTCCTCGAAGACGCCGGCGACCTGCATTTGGAGAATTTCGTCAACTCACGGCGGACAAACCTGAAATCAATCTACAGTCATGTCATTACGATGCTTGGAGCGCTCCACAGGAAAGCGCCGCAGGGTTTCGAGCCTGGGTTTTGTTTCGATACGGCCTTATACGATCCTTCTTTTGTCTATGATCGTGAGCTTGAGTATTTTCGAGAGTCCTTTGTCAACGGATGTTTGGGGCTTGATATCGCTGCCGACGAACTCCGCCCGGATTTCGAGGCGCTTGCGGAGGCTGCGGGAGTGCACAAGAGTTCCTTTGTTCTTCATAGGGACTTCCAGAGCCGCAATATCATGGTTTGCCGTGCAAGGCTCTGGCTGATCGATTTTCAGGGAATGCGGTTCGGGCCTCCGGCCTATGATCTTGCTTCGTTGCTGATTGACCCTTATGTTAGGGTCCCTGAAGGATTGCAGGCCGGACTTGTTTCAATGTACTGGTCGTCTGCGGGCAAGTACCTAGGCGGCTCAAAGGGAGATTTCATCAGGAAATTCGAGGCAGTCAGGCTCGCCAGAAATCTTCAGATGCTGGGCGCCTTTGGTTTCTTGGGGGTGACGAAGAAAAAGAAGCAATTTCTCCACTACATTCCGTTCGCCTTTGAGCAGTTGGCCCGGCATTTGCCCAAATTCGGCCGGATGCAGTTCCCTCGCCTGGCAAAACTGGTTTCAGCTATCCGCAGGCGCGGCCTGTCAAACCCGAGAGGAAATCTGGTGACATGATCGACCTTATCTGTTATATCGCCATCACCGCTACTACTGTATGAATTTGATCCGGAGTTCCCGGATCTTTATTTTTGCCTGCCCAAGGAGACAAAGATGGGTTCAAAAACTCAAAAGACCGAAATAATAAGGCACAGAAAGCACGCCCCCAATAAAGTCAACAGGAAAACCGATCAGAAGCGGGTTCGCGGGAATTTGGACCTCATGGTGAAGCTGAAAGATGAAAACCGCAAATGATTATCTGATAAATTGACCGGAAGCACTGCAAAAAATGTGGTCAGGGTAGCTGCGATCAGCGACGTTCATTGCAAACTGGATTCTAAACAGGCGCTCAGGCCTGTTTTCGATCAAATTGCAGGTGAGGCGGATGTTCTGCTGGTTTGCGGCGACATTACCCATTTGGGCCTCCCCGAGGAGGCTTGTGTCTTTCTCGAACAAGCCGCGCCTGTATTGAATAAAATTCCGGTTATCTGTGTGCTTGGAAACCATGATTTCGAATCCGGAAAGCAAGACGCTCTGTGGGAACAGCTTTCAGGGGCAGGTCTGATTATGATGAATGGAGATAGCCTGCAGATTTACGGCGTTGGCTTTACCGGAGTGAAAGGGTTCGGGGGCGGATTCGGCCGTATGGCCGTTCACCCATGGGGCGAGAAGGTTATAAAGGACTTTGTCAGGGAAGCCGACATCGAGGCGAAAAAGCTGGAAACCGGGCTTTCCCAACTGGACCTCGGTCCGCGGATTGTGGTGATGCATTATGCCCCGATTCGTGCAACTGTGGCCGGTGAGCCGCCGGAATTATTCGCTTTTCTGGGATCGAGCCGCCTGGAGGATCCCTTGAACCGCTTCGCGGTGACAGCAGTTTTTCATGGCCACGCTCATCAGGGGAGCTTTGAAGGTAAAACCAGCGCAAACGTACCTGTATATAATGTTTCCGTTGCGGTTTTGAAGCAGCGTTTTCCTGAGCGCGCTCCTTTTTTCATGCTGGAGGTACCCGTTAAGAACTGGTAACCCACATTACCGGCATCATCCTTGATTGCGACGGGGGTTGGAAGCTCAAAAATCCCTAATATATGCATCCCGGCGCAGGGTGTGCGGGGGGCCGCATGTCCCACCGTCCCCTGCGTTGCTGATTGCTCGTTTCATGGGTCCAGGCTCTCTCTTTTGCCCCCCATCGCTACAAACTCACTGACAATCCTCCGTGCAAGGCCCGGCGCGTTTCCGCCCGCCCGGTTATTAATGATGATATTGATCTCGAGTTTATCTCTGAGTGCCTCCCACATCAACTGAGCGGTCTGGGCAATCATTCCGGGCTGGACCATTTCCTCTATGAGCCGGTCGAAAGGAAAGGCCCGGGCATAGGCGTCCTCGTAGCGGATGCCGATTGGCGTCATTAGCCGAATGACGGCCTGGCCCCCAGCGCTTATAAAACGGTTTCCGGCCCTTGAAAACTGCTTTTTGAGGGTAGGGAGCCATGTCCAATGAGAAAGTATCTGGCCCGTGCCGTGTTTTTGCAGAACATCGAAAACCGGTTTGCAGTAGTACGCCTCTGTTCGCAGCTCCACCTGGTACCTGTTGTCAGGAGGAATCGAGCTGAGAAAAGTGTCGAGTTGGGCTGCGAGTTCCACGGGCGGGATGCGCTCGGACTTCCTCTGATATTCCTGCTCAAAAATTATTCCTTTAAGGTTGGGGCCGAGCAGATCGACAGCCGGTTCGTAAAATTGCCGGGTAAAAGCATCCGAGGCGAGGTAGTTTTCGTTCGGAGCGTAGTCCTTTCCGCGCCTCAACTTCTGGGCGAAAAACATCTGCGGCGCCTTCAAAAAGACCCTGTCTCCAGGCCCCATGCGCATCGAGTATTGTTTCAGCGTATTGGCACAGGATGTCGGGACCCCGTGTTCGATAAGAGGGGCATAAAAGGTGTAATCTATTTCGAGTACCTTAAAGTGCCGGAAATATTCCCTAACCGAGTCCACCGGCAGCACTTCCTCCCGGAAGTTCTTATGTCCAACCTGTTTGGTACGGCTGTTTATTTGCCCCTTGTAAAGCTCTTCGGAGTAAATCTGGCCGGTCCAGCCTCTGTAGCGGTCGCTTGCCGTTCCGATGGAGATCAGCGGGTGAATGCTCCGAAAAAGATACCTTTCGGCACACTGAAGGACTTCGTCATTAGACATCAAGCATCCGGTTTGGTATCTATCCGGAAAGCATCGCGTGAGAATTCGACGGCCCGCGAGGTTTCCGCTCAGAAAACGGGACTCTTTCAGGACAAAAATCCGGACGTGAACCAGCTTAAGACCCTTTTGGGACTATGAGGGCCAGCAAAAAATAGGGCCTCTGAGGGTCATTGCACGTAATAAGGGCGAGCTTCTTTGTGCCCCCGGAGCAGGATTTGGAGCTGATCGCCATTGTAATGGTTCCCTCACCACCGGGAGGGATAGCCCTGTCGTAACGGGCAACCGAACTCCCTCAGCCTGGACTGACTTTCTTGATTATTAGTTCGGATGCGCCGACGTTCTTTATTAGGAACTTATGGACGAGCTCTGTGTCCTCACGCAGTATTCCGAAATCATAAGACGTTTCGGGAATTTGCACGATAGGCGCCGTCTTGTCCGGTGCAACGGCAGGGGAAGGGGTTTGCGGGATGCATGAAGCAGGGTCCAGTAAACAGACTTGAGGCGTTGACTCCTGCGGTGCTGATTCCTGTCCGGACCGGCTGAAAGTATCGTTGAAAGCCGCACAACCGCAAAGCCCATATAGAAACAAAAAACAGAACAATCCAATAAACAAACGATGCACGTCTTGACCTCCTGAGTTTGCGGGACCTTTGGGAATTTGCCTTGCGCACATACACCTACCCCGATAAAATTTCCGGGTCAATAGGAATTTGTGGATGATAAGTGCATGGCAAAAAGGACATTGAAGCAGTACCATGGCCCTTATCCGTAAAGAGTTGATAGAGGATTGCGGGGCGATAAATTCATTGGGGCATCACACCCCTGATGAGGTCAAGCGCGCGCGCCGTTGCTCCTCGGTGGCGGTGGACGATCATCCTGGCACGATCACCCAAACCCCGGCTCGTGTCCGGCTCCTCGAGCAGTTTCTCGATGGCCGCTTTCAGCTCGGCGGCATCCTTCACCTGGATCACTCCGTTCCCGGCAAGAAATGCCTGGGTAATATCGTGGAAATTCTGCATGTGCGGCCCGATGACGATCGGTTTGCCGAAAACAGCCGGCTCGATGATGTTGTGGCCGCCCTTGACCGTCAGGCTCTTCCCCACAAAGGCTATCCTGGCCAGGGAATAGAGCGCCACAAGATGGCCGATGGAATCGACAATAAGGACCTCTTCCTGCCGGATGACGGCATGGTTGCCGGAAAGAAGCACAGGCACAAACCCGGCTTTCCGCACAGCCTCGGCGACGGAAAATGCGCGCTCCGGATGGCGGGGGACAAGGACAAGACGCAACGCCGGGTCTGTCCTTTTCAGCGACCGAAAAATGTCGAGAAGGATATCCTCTTCCCCCGGATGGGTGCTGGCCGCCAAAAGCACCCGGTGCTCACCATCAAGGCCGTAATCGGAAGGCGCCGCTGCGACGGTTTCAGGGACACTGTCGAATTTCAGGTTGCCAGTCACATGTACCCTATCGGCATCAGCCTTCATCTCGATGATCCGCTCGGCATCCAGGCGGCTCTGCATTCCAAAGATTTTTACTCTTCGAAGAGTGTTCCGCAGCAGTTTCCTGGCAAGCCGGTACCTCGGAAAGGCCTTGTCTGAGATACGGCCGTTCACTATCACGATAGGCACGCGGTCTCGAGAAAGGCGCACAAAGAGGCTCGGCCACCGTTCGGTTTCCGCAACAATATAGATCACGGGACGGATGGCCCTGACGAATTTTCCGGCCGCAATGCTAAGATCCAGTGGCGACCAGAGGACCAGAGCACTATCGCGATACTTCTGCCGAGCAAAGGAATGCCCTGTTTTGGTGGTGACCGTAAGCACGATCCGATGCCCTGGATAGTCCCGCCGCAGCCCTGTTATGATGCCCTCGACCGCTGCCACCTCGCCCACGCTCACGGCGTGGACCCAGATGTTTCGCGTTGCGGCCAGAGTTTTCATCATTTCTTGCGAAATGACACCCAGGCTCTCCAGGGTACCCGAGTGCCACTTGCCCCGCAGGACCAGGATCGGCAAATAAAGGATCATGGAAAGACCGAATGCTAAATCGTAAAGAACCATCATCCTTTTTTCGATTTCCGGCAATTCTGTATGCTTTTCTTGTGAGGTGAACCTGATATTCTGCAGTTCATCGTCCAGCCATTTTGATTCGGGTGATTATCGGGCTGAGTATAGTCAGGCCCAACCGGGTGTCAACAGAAAGTTCCTCACGGAAAAACAGCCATGAACGTGTCAAAATAGCGAGGGGACCTGCGTGGTGAACCGCTCGAAATATACGAACCCATTGCAAAATATACCTATTGTGTATGCCGGGAAAATGTGCAGAAACGCTATCTCCCGAGCCTGGAACAGTGGGCCTTGGCGCGTTCATCGGGCCGTCGAAAGACTATTTGACACCCTGACGGAATTAGTAGTAGAAACTTCCAAACCAATTTACACCACCCATTAAGGTATCGCGCCAAAGACTCCGGAAAAACAATCATCACCCCTTTGAACGCGGGAGAGAGCTTTGCAATGGTTAAGAGATGGGATTTTGATCGGAGAATTAAGTGCTCTTCCTTTTCAGTACCGGGAGGCGCTGAGGAATATTATTTTGCGTTCATAAATGATGAAGCCATATCCTTTGAAAAAGCAATTGCAGAATTGTGTGAAAAATATAAATTCGTGACTGGATATCTCGGTCTTTCGGAGCAGACTCTCCTTTTCTCCCGTCTACATGTCAGCGATATTATTAATCAAAAGAACCTGCTTGCAAAATCTGAACTTTTCGGCCACATCGGGCATGGCGCCATATCCGTAATAGAGCAAACTCCTCTTACACGGGATTCAGTGGTCCTTTTTTCTTATCATTTGAGAAAAGGAACAGGGAAGTTTCAAAAGGAGATTCTCGACAACGGGAGCGAGCCGTGGCGCACCGGAATGGTCGCTAAGGGCGATCATTACTCAATGGTTTGGAGTTCCAATCAGGCAAGAGCCGGACATTTTGATTCGCAGCAGCAGACAGAGTTGATTTTAAAATCTTTTTCCGCTTTGCTGGGTCGATACAATCTGAGTGTACGGAAAAACCTGATGCGGACCTGGATATTCGTGAGGGATATCGATAACCATTACACCGGAATGGTGGAAGCGCGAAAGGACTTTTTCCATTCGCATGGTCTCTGCACGGAATCCCGCTTCGTGGCGAGCACGGGAATAGAGGGCAGGGGCACCGAGACTAGAGCCATCATTAGAATGGACAGTCTTTCGATCGGAAATATCGAGGAGGAGCAAATCGATACGATGGACGCGCTGAAACATCTTCCGCGCACGATGCTTTATGGGGTGACTTTTGAGCGAGGACTGAGGATCAGGTTTGGTGATCGTTCGCACCTGGCGATTTCAGGAACGGCAAGCATCGATGAAGAGGGAAATGTTGCGCATGAAGGCGACATCGAGAAACAGACCCACAGGACGATCGATAATGCGGAGGCTCTGTTGCGCAGTCAGGGCGCCACATTGTACGATATGACCTATGCGCTGTGTTACTTACGCAATCCCAAGGATTATGAATGCGTAAAAGAGATAGTGAGCGCACGCCTCCCCGGGAATATTCCCCTCCTTATTGTCGAGGCCTCTGTTTGCCGGCCTGCGTGGCTTTTCGAGATGGAAGGGGCTGGAATAATCGCCGACACCAATCCTTTTCCGCCTTTCATGTAAATTATTTCAGTAAGAAAACTGTAGGAACGGACATGGGTGATAGTTTGAAAATATTGGGGGTAATACCGGCGCGCTACGATTCCACCCGCCTTCCGGGCAAGGTATTGCGGGATATAGCGGGCAAACCGATGCTTTACTGGGTCTATATGAGCGCTCGTCAATCTAAATTGCTGGCAGATCTGCTGGTAGCCACGGACAGCGAGAAGGTAGTGCAGTTTTGCGAGCGGGAAGGAATTCCCGTCATGCTCACGGGCCGGCATCCGTCGGGAACCGACCGGTTGCGAGAGATAATGGAACGGGTTGAGGCAGACATTTATATCAACATTCAGGGGGACGAACCAATGCTGCGCCCCGACCACCTTGAGGCTATTGTGTCCCCGTTCCTGACGGGAGATGCCCAGGTGGCGACGCTCAAAGTTGCCGTTGACGAGGCCGGTGCACGGGACCCCAATAATGTGAAGGTCGTGACCGACGATTCAGGTCGAGCCCTGTATTTTTCGCGTCACCCGATTCCCTTCGACAGAGATGGCACGGGCGAGGTTAAGCGCTACAAGCACATAGGCATCTATGCATATACTCGGGCAGCACTCACCATTTTTCATTCGCTGCCGGAATCATCCCTGGAATCGGCGGAGAAGCTCGAGCAACTGCGCTTCCTGCAGAACGGCGTAGCAATTTACGTTGTGGAGACTCCTTACGACACAGTTGGGGTGGACACAGAGGCCGATCTTCAGCGTGTAAATCTTCTGCTCTCAGGGTCTGAACGCGGGTAAAGAGAAAAAATGTATCTACTATATAACATGCTTCTGGGCGTCTGGATCGCTTTCATGTTGCCGGTTTTCCTGTACAGGGCACTGCGTTACGGGAAGTACCTGCAGGGCTTGTCCCAGCGGTTTGGGCGCCTTTCCGACAGCCTGCGTTCAGACGGCCGGCCGACCTTTTGGTTCCATTCATGCTCCGTTGGCGAAACCCTGAGTATCCAACCGCTGGCGAAGGAGCTTCACCTTCGTTTCCCTGAAGCCCGTTTTGTCTTTTCCACTATAACCAAGACCGGTCAGGCAATGGCCCGGCAGCGCTTTTCAGCTTACGGCACCGGGAATATCTTCTACTTTCCTGTCGATCTCGCACCTGTTTGCCGATATTTTCTGGACTGGATCCAACCGACGGTCATAGTGATCATCGACACCGAGATCTGGCCGAACCTGTTGCGACAGGCCCACATGCGGGGCATTCCCATCATAATGGCCAATGGCCGGATTTCGCCCAAGTCTTTCCGCCTCTATCGTCTTGTTAGTCCCATGCTGCGAAGGATATTTGCCAACTACAGTGTCCTCTTAATGAAATCCGAGGATGACGCAGAGCGCATCCGAATGATTGGCGCCCCGCCAGGGAAGGTTATTGTAAGCGGTAATATAAAGTATGACAAAGAACTGGTGGAACAGGAACTAAGTGAAGGGGTGGCGCAATCACTGGACAAAGCGCTGGGACTTACGTCCGCAGACGGGGACCTTATCGTGGCCGGAAGCACGCATGCGGACGAGGAGCAGAAATTGATCGAGGTGCTGCGTCGAATAAGGCTTAGGCCTGGCCTTGGCAAAACAAGGCTTCTTTTGGGGCCGAGGCATCCCGAGCGCTTCGATGCGGTGGCGGATTTGGCGGCCCAGGCTGGTTTTGTGGTCAAGCGCCGCTCTGACAATAATAAAATGGCAACCTGGGCGGACGTAATGGTGCTGGATACACTCGGGGAACTTGCGACGGCCTACCGGTTCGCCACCATCGCCTTCGTGGGCGGAACATTGATCCCGCACGGCGGGCAAAGCATTATCGAGCCCGCATGGTATGCCAAGCCTATAGTAATCGGGCCTTCAATGGAGAACTTTCGGCAGATCGCCAGGGACTTCCGGGCTCGAGGTGCGGTTAAGCAAATCCAGGCGATTGATTCGGACAAAGAAGCACAAATCACAGAGCTGACGGATGCGTTCGTTTGCCTGCTCGAAGATGAGGAGCGACGAACGGCGATGGGCAACGCGGCCTATTCAGTTTTTGAAAATAACAGGGGAGCGGCTCGGTTCACGGTGGACAAAATTGCGGACATTTACAAAGACGTCGCGAGGAGGCGATGATCCAATGAGTTTTCTGGGGCATATCAGCGTACGTGAAACTCACGGAATCCGCCGGTTTCTTTATCCTGTTTCACTTGAAATCCCCGCATCGCTGTTGCATCCCGCCGACGGGGCAGGGCTTATAATGGCCGACGGCCGTCCGATTCCACTGCAGGTGACGCCGAGCGAGACTAACCCCGGCCTATATTGCAGACTTGATTTCGCGGTCTCACTTTCACCGCTGGAGAAGCTGGAATTGAAGCTTTTAAGGGGCGGCGAGGCGCCACAGGCAAGCCCGCCACTGACTTCGGCGGCGGCGCTGTCAGCCCCAAGCATCACGCCCGAAGCCGAAGGCACCGGGCAAGTCGACCGCCGCGGCACGCGGCCCCCCAGCGTTGACGATCCCTTGCAGACAGAGGAAAAGAAGCGGTTCCGAAGTACACAGCGGCGCTTCTCGGTCGAGTTCGACCGGTGTGGAACGCTCCATGAGGTCGTGTATGATTCGGCGCCACATTTGCGGGCGCCGGGCGTTTTCAATCTCAACGGGCGCCAGGCCGCTCTTGAAGGGGTTGCGGCGTTCGCGGCCGGCTTGCCTCTGAGCGCGCGCGTGACGGCGGTGGGACAATACCCCGACGGGTGCGGGGCAGTAACTCACCTTGAGACAACTGCCTATAAATCCTGGGTCATGCTGACCCACCTGCTTTCAAGGACTCAGCCCGAAGACGAACTGGTGTTTAATCTGCCGCTGGCTGTTTCCCCGCCTGTTGTAACGTGTGATTTCGGCGTTGGCGGCGGCATATACGGGAGCCTTCAGCCGGAAACCTGCCCGGAGATGGTCTGGAAAAGCGAGTTTTTACGCGCGGGAGCGGTGCGTTGGTCAATCATGTCAAGCGGACGGACCGACTACGTCGGAGAGGTCCAAACCACCGGTGAGTACGTGCGGCAGCAATGGTTTCACCTGGTCGACGGGCGCAAGGCGCTGGCGGTGGCGGTCACGCAAATTCCCAGGTGCTGCAGGGAAATGAAGGTCACATTGCGCGACAGTGGAGAGGTCGCTGTGGCGTTTAGAATCGGCGAAGCCTCCGAAGTCTCAGCGGCCTTCGGCCTGTGCTGTCACTTCTTGAACGATATTCCGGCGATTGCTGCGGCCACCAATCCGCAATCGATTCTCCTGCCCCCGGTCGTAACAAAAGACTTCTAGTGTCCCGGATCACGAGCGGGCGCCGGAAATTGTATGCTCACAAAGCATTAGCGCTTCACCTGAATATAATTCCTCACCGGAGTATCGGCAACAGGCACGAAAACACCTTCGGCGGTCCTGTCGAACAGCAGAGGCTCCATCATCAGTACGCCCCCGAACGTATCGTCGGCGCTCATGGCGTGATCGCGCTTCCGATACAGGAAATGGTAACTGATCAGAAGCGTATCGTTACTCCTCTCCCACAGGGTGAAGCAGGTGCTGCCGGAGGGTATGCCTTCAGCCGAAAACAGTTCACTCAGCCAGAATGCGTCAAAGCTCTGCGGTGGAATCTTGCGGTATACACAGTACATCTTTCCCTTGGGATCTACGATTTCAATCTTGTATTCGCATTCCTTGTCATAATGTCTCCAAAGTGAGCAATTGGTCACGATGTAGAGCGTGTCGTATTCTTCGGAAATTACACAGGGGCCGAACCTGTCGGTAACCTGGACAGGGCTGTAGTCGTACTGATGACACATCGGGTTGAGCTTGTCGATATAGAAGGGAAGATTCGGGTCTTCATAGCCGCTGGCCGGCGCCGTACAGATGTACGGGTGGTCTTTATGCTTAAAGCCAACGATGCTGATGGCTCGCCGCGGCACCTCCTTCAATCCTTTTGCGGGCGCGAGGCCGAAAAGTCCCGACTCGATCCGGACTCCGTGCTGCCGAGCGTAATCCTGGAGGTTTAAAAACTGAGGGCTGCGGCTGTCGATCTTCTCATCTTTGGAGAACACCACTTCGCCTTTGGCGTTTCTGAAGATAAAGGTGAAATCGTTGATTTTGCAAAATGTAGAAGAAAGTAAGCCGAGATAAGTATCGATCCCGAAACTCTTGTCGAGCATGGGGAACTGGATAACCCATGGATCGGTATCCACCCTGTCGAGCATCTGCAGGTAATCGGCCTGATAGCAATCGGTGGGAACAGCCCAGTGGCAGGCGTCAGAGCCTGTTTGATGACTCGTGTTGATGTACTGTCTGGTTCCTTTGGGATGTATGTAATAATTGGGGCGGTGGAGCGGCGTGTCCATGGTGACCAGGCAAAAAGCGCTATTCGCGCCTTCCAGGGACACGTCCCTGAACAGCTCTGATATATTCTGATAGGACATGTGCCGGGCCGGGATGGTAGCGGCCGATCTTTCTATGGCTTTTTCCTCACCGTTCTGGTTGAAGTGAAGAAGCACTCTTGGGTGAGATTCGACTTCATTTTCGTTCCAGAAGCACAGCGTGAGGTCGAGGTCCGGTTCCACGGGCATATAGCCGCGGGAGAAAATCACATTGGCCGCCCACTGGTCCCAGCCTGACTGATGGTTTCGACAAAGACCCGCTTCGCTTATGTAATCGGCCCAGTAATGCATAAAGGGCTGCACCCGGGACTGCAGATTCTCCACTTCCACCATGACGCGCATATAGCCTTCAAATTGGCCCAGGTTGAGATCCCTGCTGTCGACGACGGTCAATCCGCCGGGGGGAATGATGCTCTGGCCGGCTACTCTGACAGTGCCGTCGCACTCCCTTATCGTGTAGCGAAGATCGAGCGGGAAAAGCGTCCTGTATTTGCGATCGAAGTAGTTGCTGATCTGGACCAGCGTCTCCGTCTCGCCCGAAAAGAAGTCCATGTATGTGCTGATAGAGGTGGTCTGGCCTCCGTAGAGTCTGCAAACAACCTGGCGTTCGTTGCCTGTCA
>OMSV01000047.1 GCA_900290385.1 Syntrophobacter sp. SbD2
AATGGGGTATGGGGTCGCGGGACTTCCGATGAATTCCGGCCACGGGAGAGCACCGGATTGCTGGGGTATGGGGATCGGGTTCTGAGCATATGCCGCAGCAGCAATGCCAAAAGCAAGGAGGGTCAGGATGCATATTCTCATATAGGCTTTCATGATTCCTCTCCTTTCTGGGGGAGGGGTGAGCTGCTTCTGACCGGAATAATGCACCAACTTCAATGCCAACCATCCCAACCGCTTCTTCGGGTGGGGTGTTCGCCCGAAAAAACTTCAGTTGCGCGCATGAGACTGGAAAAAGCATACAATCTCCGGTTGGAATACGCAAGTTATACGTAGATGGGACCGGTTTTTGCGTTTTCAGGATGCACCTCCATCCCCGGAGTTTTGTATAACCTGCTTCCCGCCTGTCGGCCTTCAAGGGTTCAGGCGAATAGAATCCGATAGTACCGAACGAGAGGAAAAGCCGTGGCAACATGGACGTACCACTTCCTGGCATGGTAGACCACCCAGGCCCCAACCTTGATGAGCCGCCTTATGACCGAGTCTATGGATGGCTTGACGCCAAATGTTATCTCTTCATTGACAGGGGGCCATTCTTTGCGCCCCGCCCCTGGAATTTCCCCAGCGCCCGACCATTAGAAGGCGTACTTAGAGGCGGCGGCGATTAATGCCGATGTCGGGAGGTATCCAAAAGTGGCAAGCACACAGACGGATGCTGCTTCTTCTGCTTCTCCCTCACAGATAAAATATAGGGATACGGGTATTGACTACTCCACACCTCCGGGGTGTTTTATTTAAGGCCATAGGGGGTCTTGACGGGGCTGGCTCTTCTGGAAATTATTCCCCCCGTAGTGGCTTCGGCTCATTCCCGCGATCAGGCTGCAGAAGCAGTCAATGTATCGCCACGCTACGTTGAACACGCCACACCATGGGCATAACTCCCAGGTCCTCAACGATCTCGCCTGCATCCCTATCATCCTCGCTCAAAAAAATGCTCATGGATGAAACCTATACAGGAAGCCGCCGAAGACCCCCTTTTTTCTGATGCGCTTAACATTTGGCTCGCCTTCAAACGCACCACGCTTAATGTCTGTGTGTTCCAAATGGTTGCGCACCGCTATTGCCGATGTTAGATTTTTCAGGCAGGGCAATCCTATGAACCGTACAGGAATCATTTGAAGGAGCCAATATGGATCAAACTGAAAAAGACTACATCGCCTACAGGGCATACGTGGACTTATGGGCCGCTGAAAACCCCATAAAGACTAACAAGCTGCAAGTTTTGCTGATTGTTAATGCATTGTTGGTATCAGCTCTTCACGTGGGGGGAGATTTTCACATCGCTAAGTGGCCGATTTTCATGGCAGGTTCTGTCTCTTGCGTAATATGGCTCATGTCTATCGGCAGGACGAGCTTATTTCAAAAAGTATGGCAGACAAAAGCGATCGAACTTTCGAATACATATACGGCAGACCGTCGGTTTCAACTGCTCGACACGGAAGCCGCTGAATTGGCGGCGCCCCGCTGGCTGCGTTTTTTGGGAGCAGTACCATCCAGGTTTTATTTACTGGGGGCGCCGATGGTTTTTGCATTGGCCTGGACCGGAGGGCTTCTTTACATTATCTTGAAACGGGCCGGTTCCCAGTGAACTGAACACCTGGCCTTGCACTCAACCTGAACGGGCCCTTGAGGCCGTTTTTTGTATGGAGGAAACGAATGAGCAGGTTATTCGAAAGCAGCACGATTAATGGAATGCAGTTGTCGAATCGATTCGTCAGGTCGGCAACTTGGGAGGGCTTGGCTGGAGAGGATGGATCTGTTACTCCGAGGCTTATAAAAATGATGAGCGAACTTGCAGGCGGCGGCGTGGGGCTGATTATCACAAGTCACGCCTACGTGCGGCCTGATGGGCAGGCGAGCCCATGGCAGCTTGGCATCTATAAGGACGAACTCATCGGCGGACTTAAAGAAATGACGGACGCGGTTCATCAGGCGGGCGGCAGGATAGTAGCGCAACCGGCCCATGCCGGTCACTTCGCAGCAGAAAAGCTGACCGGGCAATCTCCGCTCGTTGTCTCAGATTATGAGGGGCTGGCACGATCTGCGCGACGAGAGATTTCGGCGGGCGATATTCGAGAAATCGTCAAAGCCTTTGCCGAAGCGGCCGGAAGAGCCAGGGAGGCAGGCTTTGACGGGGTGCAGATTCACTCCGCCCATGGCTATCTTCTCAGCCAGTTCCTCTCCCCCATATTCAACAGGCGCCGGGATGAATACGGCGGGAGCGTGGTCAATCGGGCCCGGATTCATCTTGAGATCTACCATGCCATCCGAAGGGCCGCGGGCAACTCCTTCCCCGTGCTTATCAAAATGAACTGCCAA
>OMSV01000087.1 GCA_900290385.1 Syntrophobacter sp. SbD2
AAGGTCGCCCTCAGAAACATCAGACGTGATATAAATGAAAAGATTAAAGATCTCAAAAAGGATAAGAAAGTATCTGAAGACGAACAATTTCGAGCACAGGATGAGATTCAGAAGATTACGGACGATTTCGTGAAGAAAATCGACGCCGTTTACGGCTCTAAGGAAAAAGAAATTCTGGAAACTTAGATGGAACTTGATTTAGAGCGCCTTCCGCGGCATGTGGCCGTCATTATGGATGGCAACGGCCGATGGGCCATGAAAAAAGTGAGGAACCGAATTTTCGGGCACAAGAAGGGTGCCGAGAGTGTGCGCTCGATTGTGACCTGTTGCGGTGAATTGGGTATCCGCTATTTGACCCTCTATGTCTTTTCGAAAGAAAACTGGAATCGGCCTCAAAAAGAAGTAACAGCGCTCTGGGAGTTGCTGGAAAAATATCTGGAGTCCGAACTCCACGAACTCATGGACAAACAGGTACGTTTGCTCCATATCGGCGACGATGAAGGTATCCCCGCATCCGTCCTGGAGCAACTCCGCATCATCGAACATAAGACCGCCCATTTTGACAGACTTGTCCTGAGTCTCGCTCTGAACTACGGGGGCAGGCAGGAGATCACGCGGGCCGCAAAACTTCTTCTCGCCGATGCCATGAATGGGGTATGCGGAGCAAGCCAACTTTCTACCGAACTCTTTTCACGCTATCTCTATGGTGCTGATCTTCCTGACCCTGATCTCGTCATCAGAACAGGGGGAGAAATACGTGTGAGCAATTTCCTGCTTTGGCAAATCGCTTATGCAGAGCTTTATTTCACGGAGATTTTATGGCCCGATTTCGGGAAAGCGGATTTTATCGAAGCGCTCAAGGAATTCCAAGGAAGAGAGCGACGATTCGGACGCACCAGCGAACAGGTAAGGGAACGCAACGGCTCATCGATCGAAGATGAGGCCACGACAACGGATATTGCGCTGTCAGGAAGATAGCTTGTGTAAAGTCTGAAAGTTCTCATCCCAGTGTGGAGGACGGGCCGCCTGGGCGTCCATGTTTCTCGATACCTCATCATGAACGCCCAATATCCTACAACGAACCGGGTGCAGCATTCGCCGAAATTTCATGCCAGATTCCCTGAAATCAAGTTCCAGCGTTAAGCGTTGGGTTACCGGCATACTGGCCGGTCTACCGGTTCTCGTATGTATAGCCGCCGGTCCCATTTGGAGCTGGTGGCTGCTTATCAGCCTGGTGACCACAATCGGCTTGTGGGAGCTGCACGGTCTGCTTTTCCATGTTCCTCTTTCAGGGAAATGGCGATTTTTTTCGTTTGCCGCCGGACTTTTCCTGCCCTTCGCAACTTACCTCTGGGGAATCACGGGCCTTAATTTTGCCCTTTTTGTCTCGTTTTTCACCGCTCTTTGCCTTATGATGATCTCCTCTCCCCTTGATTGCGAGGAAATCAACCGGATTGCTCTCCTCTCATTCGCATGGCTGTATGTGCCCTATTTCATCTCCTTTGTCCTCCTTATCGGGGGGGCGCCGCAAGGCAGGTTCTGGATCCTGTTTTTACTGGCCGTGATCGTTGCCGGAGACACAGGCGCCTACCACACGGGACGGCTGATCGGCCGCCACAAGCTCTACCCGGCAGTCAGAACCACAAGCTCTACCCGGCAGTCAGCCCGATGAAGACGATCGAGGGCGCTATCGGCGGGCTTTTTTTGAGTATAGTTACCGGATCGATTATCGGTTTGATTCTTTTGAGAAATGTGCCCCCGACGAAGCTTTTCCTTTTTAGTCTGGCAGTCGCGGCCGTCGGACAGGTTGGTGACCTGATTGAATCCATGATCAAACGCAACTCGGGCAAGAAGGATGCGAGCGGACTGCTTCCAGGCCACGGAGGAATCCTCGACAGGCTGGACTCCATGATTTTCGCTTTCCCGGTTTTGTGGGCGCTATTACAATGGGCCCCACCGGGGTAGATATAACGGATTTTGATACGGTGCTGAACATGACCAAGAAGAAGATATCCATAATCGGCAGCACGGGTTCGATAGGACGGAGCACACTGGAAGTGATTCGCCAGTTTCCGGACCGCTTTGAGGTCGTTGCCCTCGGGGCTGGTTCCAATGCGGCGCTCCTTTTTGAGCAGATCCGGGAGTTTTCTCCACGGCTAGTTTGCCTAATGGACGCTCAGGCGGCATGCAACCTCGAAAATCTTCTCGCCGGCAAGTCCCATCGCTTTCCCGAAATCTTTTATGGCCAGGAGGGGTACTGCCGGGTGGCCGCCTTCCCCGAGTCGGATATGCTGGTATCTGCAATGGTCGGTGCTGCCGGTCTTTTACCTACGCTTGCCGCGATTGAGGCCGGAAAGGACATAGCGCTCGCCAACAAGGAGACCCTGGTTGCTGCGGGCGAGATCGTAACAGGGGCCGCGGCGGCCAACAACGTAAAAATTCTCCCCGTGGACAGCGAACACAGCGCTATTTTCCAGGCCCTCCAGGGCAACCACAAGGAAGCTCTCGACAGGGTGCTTCTTACAGCCTCAGGAGGCCCTTTTTTCAATAAGTCCAGAAAGGATCTGGAAACAGTTTCTCCCGAAGCCGCCCTCTGCCATCCCAACTGGTCGATGGGACCCAAAATCTCAATTGATTCCGCCACCCTAATGAACAAGGGACTCGAAGTGATCGAAGCCCACTGGTTGTTCGACGTGCCCGTCGAGAGAATATCGGTCTATATCCACCCCGAGAGCATCGTGCACTCTATGGTCGAATACATTGACGGCTCGGTTATTGCGCAGATGGGAGTACCGGATATGAAAATACCTATAGGCTATGCTCTGGCCTATCCCGAGCGCCTCCCGATAGCGTGCCCCAAGCTCGATCTTTTCCGTCTTCAGAAACTCTCCTTCTACCCCCCGGATGAAGAAAAATTCCCTTGCCTGCGCATGGCTTTCGAGGCATGCCGCAAAGGATCGACGATGCCTGCCGTCCTTAATGCCGCAAATGAAATAGCGGTGTACGCTTTCCTTGAGAAAACCATTGCTTTTTACGATATACCTGCTGTGATCGATGAGGTTATGTCTTCCCACAAACCTTGCGCTAAGCCTGACCTGGAGGCAATTCTCAAGGCAGACGCATGGGCGCGCGAAGAGGCGTCGAAAATTATTATTGCACGCGGGGCAAAAACACCGGGCTAAATTGGAATTAAGATTTATATTTGTGCAAATAATCGTTGGTTAAAGTGAGGTGCTGCACTTGTTGACAATTATTCTTTCTACAGCAATAGTCCTTGGAATTCTCATCTTTGTGCACGAACTGGGGCATTTCCTGGTGGCCAAACGCACCGGGGTTACAGTGCTCCGGTTTTCGCTCGGATTTGGACCGAAAATATTTGCAATCACCCGAGGAGCAACCGAATACCGCCTCTCGTTGGTACCTTTGGGTGGTTATGTCAAAATGCTCGGAGAGGATTCAGAGCAAGAGTTGTCGCCAACCGAGCGGGCTGGCGCTTTTTCCGAGCAAAGTGTGCTAAAGCGGCTGACGATTGTGTTGGCGGGACCGCTTTCAAACTTTGTTGCAGCGATCCTCATTTTTACCTTCCTGTTTGCATTTTCCGGAATTCACGAACTAGCGCCCGAGATCGGCTCCGTCAATCCCGGATCGCCTGCGGAACAGGCCGGCTTGCAGCCTGGAGACACAGTGCTCTCGATCAATGGCCGGTCGATCAGTACTTGGGAAGAACTTTCGGAATCCATTGAAAAACTCGGTCGGAACCCTCTTGATATCCGCGTAAAGCGAGACGATTCCGAAATCGCCGTAGCGGTCACACCCAAAATCAATGAGGTGAAGAACATATTCGGCGAAACGATCACGCGCCCTCTGATCGGCATCCTCGCCTCCGAGACTACGATCGTCAGATCGGTCAATCCGCTTGCGGCCGGCTACTACGCCCTGGTCCGCACTTACGACCTCAGCAAGCTCTTTTTTCTCACGGTTGTGAAGCTGATAGAGCGGATAGTGCCGCTAAATACCCTTGGAGGGCCGATCCTGATTGCACAGATGGCCGGAAAACAGGCGCAGAAGGGCATACTCGATCTGTTGAACTTCATGGCCCTTATCAGCGTAAACCTGGCGGTCCTGAACCTTTTGCCCATCCCCGTGCTCGACGGGGGCCATATTTTCTTTTTCCTGATCGAAGCAATCCTTGGCAGACCTCTTTCATTGAAAAAAATAGAAATCGCTCAGAAGGCGGGGCTAGTCGCTCTTCTGTCCCTCATGGTGGTGGTTTTCTACAATGACATAATGCGGCTCGACTGGTCTTCGATATCTTCGTGGCTCCACAATCTATTGTCCAGGGTGTGAAAAGGATGATCGACAGTCGCTGGTTTAGCAAAGCGCCATCTGGTCGTGGCGCTTTCTTTTTTCGTGGTGCGCCCGTCAGGGCGCACCTGCTTGGAGGTGCAAGTCCTCTACAGACCCGACAGGGGGAACTGTTAGCCGA
>OMSV01000088.1 GCA_900290385.1 Syntrophobacter sp. SbD2
CCGATGACCTTGGAATAATTACTGTTTCCGAAAACTTTGATTTATCCTACAAATTGCTGAAGGACGAAAATCATGCATCTTCGAAAAAGATGTGCGGTAACGGGAGGGGCCGGATTTCTGGGGTCTCATCTGTGCGAACGGCTTCTCAAGGATCAGCAGGACGTACTCTGCATCGACAATCTCTACACGGGCAGCAAGAGGAACATCGTAACTCTTTTGAGCAACCCTTATTTCGAACTACTGAGACACGATATAACCTATCCTCTGTTTATCGAGGTTGACGAGATTTACAATCTGGCGTGCCCTGCCTCCCCGATCCACTATCAAAACGATCCGGTTCAGACCACCAAAGTCAACGTGCACGGGTCAATCAACATGCTTGGACTTGCGAAACGCCTAAAGATCAGGATCATGCAGGCTTCCACCTCCGAGGTCTACGGCAACCCCTTCGAGCATCCGCAAAAGGAGACCTACTGGGGAAACGTGAACCCCATTGGGCCCCGGTCCTGCTACGATGAGGGCAAGCGGTGCGCGGAAACCCTTTTCTTCGACTATCACCGGCAGCACCGGCTTGACATAAAGGTGGCCAGGATCTTCAACACTTATGGCCCGAGAATGCACCCCAACGACGGCCGGGTAGTCTCCAACTTTATCGTGCAGGCACTCACCGGTCAGCCTATTACGATTTATGGAGACGGCAAACAAACGCGTTCTTTTTGCTATGTCGATGACCTGATTGAAGGCTTCATCAAACTGATGCACACTGAAAAAGGCTTCACAGGTCCGGTCAACCTCGGAAATCCAGTCGAGTTCGCCATACTCGAGCTTGCGGATATGGTGCTCGAAATGACCGCATCAAAATCCGAACTGGTTCGAAAACCCCTCCCTCAGGATGATCCCGTGATGCGAAAACCGGACATATCCATCGCGCAGGAAAAACTCGGGTGGCAGCCTGGGGTCCCATTGCGAGAGGGATTGAGAAAGACCATCGATTACTTCGACGACCTTCTGCGCACGGACGGGACAGGGGTTGTTCCCACAAACCATACTGACTCATAGAAAAATTTACCGGGCCTGGCCGGGATATTGGGCAATTTGCGGACTCAGGGATCGAGCGATTCAGCCGGCCGGCCGCTGGAGCCAAACATGGCCGAACAGAAAACCGAAACCTGCACCAAAGACCTTAAGGAAAAACTTTGGGGGGCAAGGCATGTAGCGGTATTGACCGGGGCAGGGATTTCAGCCGAATCGGGCGTTCCCACCTTCCGCGGCGAGGGCGGCCTCTGGAAGCAGTTCCGGGCGGTTGATCTGGCCACCCCGGAAGCTTTCTCCAGGGACCCAAAGCTCGTATGGGAATTCTATAACTGGCGAAGAGAGCTGGTAGCCCCGCTCAGCCCAAATCCTGGCCATTTTGCCCTGGCCGAAATAGAGCGCAGAGTCCCACGCTTCACATTGATAACCCAAAACATCGACGGGCTGCACGAGAGGGCTGGGAGCCGCAATATTATCGAACTGCACGGCAACCTTTGGCGGGTGCGGTGCACCCGGTGCGAAACGGTCACCGAAGACCTCAGGATACCGCTTCCCAAACTGCCGGCCTGCCAATCCTGCGGCTCTTTGCTGCGGCCCCATGTTGTTTGGTTTGGCGAGATGCTGGAACCACGGGTGCTCGATGCAGCTTATGAGGCGATCTCCAGTTGCGATCTCATGTTGGTAATAGGGACATCCGGGACCGTCCAACCCGCGGCGTCGATGGGACTGCAGGCAAAACAAAACGGCGCCGCTGTCGCAGAAATCAACCTGGAACCAACTTCTTACTCGGATGTCTATAACGTCTCGATTTCCGGCAAATCAGGAGAAATATTGCCGCAGTTGCTCTGACCGGGGCAAGACATTGAGCCTGTCTCCTTACACGAAATATGGTTTGAAAACGGCGAAGGAACAACCATGAAACTCAAAGTCATCATTCATGAGTCAGAGGAAGGCGGATATTGGGCGGAAGTGCCTTCTATCCCCGGATGTGTAACGCAGGGCGAAACATTTGAGGAACTCCTCAAGAACATTTACGAAGCCGTTGAGGGTTGCCTGTCAGTGGATCTGACACCTACCGATCCCATGGATGCCAAGACTCGGATTTTAGAAATCGCCGTATGAGGAACCTTTCGGGAAAGGAACTGGCCAGAGTGCTCGAACGGCATGGTTGGCGGTTACTGCGTACTCACGGAAGTCATCATATTTATGGAAAGGAAGAAAGTATCGTTCGCTTCCCTGTGCCGATCCACGGCAACGAACCTCTCAAAACGGGTCTGCTCAACCATATCTTGAAGATGGCAAATCTGGAAGAAAAAGACCTTTAAGCGTGATGATGGCTGTCTGGTTGATGCATTATTCGGATGTAACTGATCCGTAATACGTCCTTTCGCCTTGCTTTTTGGGCATGTTTCCCTATTTCGAGATCCTGCCTCTGCCACCGCCTAAGGCAGTGGCCAAGTTGGCAGGCGGTCCCACCGCCCCGGACGGAAACTACCCGGTCGGTTACGCTATTTCCTTCATAGCCGACGCGATCTGGCTCAAAGAGCCCAGCCGTTGTTTGGCCCTTTCCAGGACAGGAAGGGCTTCGGGGTTGTTATGCCTTCCGAGGGCTTCACAGGCGCAGGCGACGATGTATCGGTTTTCGTGCTCTGTAAACTTCGCCAGGATCTCGAATGATTCCTTGCACTCTACACTTCCCAGCACGTTCAGAAGCCCGGCTTTGAGTTCATCGAAATCCGGGTTTTCCTCCATGACGAGCGAAATGACCGGTACCGCCCGCTCCCCGGTCTGTTCCAGGCAGGCGAGGCATTTTTGCG
>OMSV01000085.1 GCA_900290385.1 Syntrophobacter sp. SbD2
TAGCCGCCCCCGGCCGGAAATCTGCGGTCGATCAGCGCAAATAGAATCCCCCAGATTCCGCCCCAGGCGGCAAGAGAAATCACGGCCGGTATTCCAAACGGTTTGGTGACCGCCATCGAAAATGGCGCCAAAGGCGCCAAACCCACAGTCCAAAGAACCCATACACTCAGTTGATGAAAAGACAAAGTTGCGAAAAAGCCTGCAACAAAGCCGGACAAGATCCTTGCCGGATAGCCCGGTGACTCAATTCTATAAGCCATGATGGTCTCCTTCAGTTATAGACGTCCCAGGAAGGATTTGATCGCCGACATGTATTCCTTCAGGCCCCTATAAAAAATGTCGTTGTGGTTTGCGCCGGGGATCTTCAAAAGCATTTTGTCCGGCGACGGAGACGCCCTGTAGAATTGCAAAGCGTCGGAATAGGGAATTATGTGGTCGAACTCGGCGTGAATGATCAACACAGGTTTGCGGAATTGTTTCATCTTGTCGATGTTTCTAAAACCTTTGCTTTCAGTGAAGTTCAAACTGTGCAGATCCACCCCGAGAAGCCTCAGCAGAGGTTCTGCCAAAGCGAACCCGCTCTCGATTATAAGCCCGTCGATTTTGTCTTCATGCGCGGAGGCCAGCTCCAGTGCCGGAGCACTGCCAAGAGACCTGCCCATTACTATAAACTGTCCGGTGTAGCCGTTATCGCTCAGCCATTTTTTGGTGAAATCGTAGATCGAGTGGCAGTCCCGCATCATCGAACTTACCGTCGGCTCTCCCCCCGAGCGGCCATACCCACGGTAGTCCACAGGCAGAAAATTTATGCCCATCCGGTTGAAGATGGGTCCAATGTCGTCATAATCGGCTGCGATTTCGCCATTTCCGTGGAAAAAAAGGATATTGGGCGCCTGCTTGTCCGCAATGTGAAAACGGGCGCCTATAGTGATGTGGTCTCCCACCGGAATGGAGATGTCATTTGCGCCGGTGTTTGCGAACGCGCGCATTTCAGCTCTTGGATGGAAAATACGCAGTGAGATTTCCGGCCTGTCAAGTACGGAGTAATCGATAGGGGGTAAATCAGCCATTTTCTTTATCAGCCTTTAGAAGTTTTGTTAAAATTTATAATTTTCCAGGGCGTCCGATAGCTCGATTACGTGCCCGGGCAGGCGCGAAAGCAAAAAATTGTCCTCATCGGCTTCAACCCGCCCGTCTGCGGCTGCGATTTCGGCAAACGCCAACCTCTCTTCAGGGCTGAAGTCCAAAAACAGGGAAAAAATCGAGCGGGCCTTTGGCAAATGGGTATTTTCCCATCTGGTTTCCCATGCCTCCACAAACCCTCGAATAACCCCCGGCAGGCATTGGGGTCCTGCCCAGGCCAACTCACCGGTCCCCTCCAGCCTGTCGATCCTCATCCTTATGCCAAGATTCACAAAAAAATGCAACGATCCCAGCATCTTGTCTCTGCAATCGGATTTTCGCGCAAGCAGCGGCCGATAGCCTCGAACGGTTATCAACCGGAGGCTCAGGGGATTTTGGCTCTCGTCCACTACGAAATCACCCGCCCCATGGTGCCAGGGGTAGATCTGGGAAAAAGACCGGCTATCGAAGTGTAATGTAAGGATTTTAGAAGCCTGTGCATACAGTTCCGTAATTTTTTCAACGTCAAGCAATTGCTGCCCTCCGCCCTGCTTCCACACATTTATGGCAGGGGTTCCCGATGCGTCCGGTGAAAGGTGGAACTCGTGATGGTTTTCGAACCACTCGGCAATGGACAGCATGAGTCCCGGGGCTTTTGCTGAAATAAAGGGCAACGGGATATATGGGAGGCCGTATCTGGCGTGAAGGTTGGCAAGCAGCCTTACTTCGACCTCGAGAAAAGCCTGCTGATCGGCCGAGAAGGCGCAATTTACGGCAAACGAGCGTTCATCATCGGCAAAACGTATCCGTAGGCGCGAAACGCTATAGAACGCTCCGTGTTTTTCGGCGATAAGTTCGATGTTAGATGCGGCCTCAAGTTCCGGGGTGGGTTTGAGTTGTTTTTTGAGAAGTTTCCGCAAAGCCATAAAAGAGTTTTTCGAAAGCAAGCGTGAAACCGAACTCATGTATTGGCCGTATGTCAGGCGCGCAGTGACGGGTGGCGGGCCGCCGGATAATCCTTCACCGGGCAGAGCAAGCCCTTCAGATGCAGCGTCAAGCGGGACCAAATTCGAACCCGTGTTCATAAAGCTTCTTATCTGGGGAATAGTGCGGCCGGGGATTTTTTTCTTCATGAGATATCTTCTACTGCTAAATTTCTCTTCAGTAAATGAATACTCAATAAAACCCAATAGTAGCAAAGCTTTGCTTGTCTTGGAAGATGCAGGGGTATATAAAAGCAGCAGGTGAATGGAATTCATCCGTACACCGATTCACACGTTTTTGGAGTATTTTCTTGGATTATTTTCTTGGATTCCACCAGCCGAGTCCTTCTGGACCGCGTCCAGCGTTCATTTCCGATAGTCTCAGACCCGTTTCGAGCCCTGTCCGAGGGGCTGGAAATCTCCGAGCAGGAGGTGCGGGAACGAATCGGGTTGCTGAAAGATGCGGGGGCTATACGACAGATCAGCGCTATCTTCAACACCGGAGCGCTCGGATACCGGAGCAGCCTTGTGGCGATGGCAGTGCCGCAAGAAGCGCTGGACTGCGCTGCCGAGACGGTTAACGCCTATCCGGGGGTAAGCCACAACTACCTGCGCCCGGGCGCCTTTAACATGTGGTTTACTATCGCGGTGCCTCCAGGACACAGTCTTGAGGCGGTAGTATCCGAGCTTTCCGCCAAAGCCGCATTCGCCGGAGGCAGCCCCGCCGCGCTGCCCGCACTGGTTTTGCCTGCCGTAAAAAAATATAAGCTGGCCGTTGTGCTTGACGTTTTGGAAGAGGGGGACTGGGAGCACGCTGAAGAAAAAACGGAACTGCCGCTCACCGAATCGAAGGCGAATTTCAGGCCCACCCCGGCAAATATACGAATCGTCAAATGTGTCCAGGAGGACTTGCCCCTGGTCCCGAAGCCTTTCGCCGCGTGGGCTGATTCACTCGGAATCGAGGAGTCCGAACTTCTCAGGACCGTTTCCGACTGGATGCGCCAAGGCACGATTCGGCGATTCGCCGCCGTACTCAATCATCGTCAGGTAGGATTTAGCGCCAACGGAATGGTGGTCTGGAAATGTCCCCAGGACCTGATCGACCGGGTCGGCGCCATCCTGGCCTCATACCCCGAGGTCAGCCATTGCTACAGCAGGTCTGCATATCCAGAGTGGCCGTATAACCTGTATGCCATGATCCATGGACGCAGCCGGCACGAATGCGAGTCAATTGCCGGCAGGCTCGCGGCTGCGGCCGGGCTTGACGACTTCCGGATTCTTTTCAGCACCAAGGAATTCAAGAAAAAAAGGCTCAAACTCTTCTGGCAGGTGAATTAGTTAGCGGGTCAACGGGTGGATCGGAAAAACCGCCTCACCCGTCATACGTCACTCGAGGTGTGAAATGAATGACACGGAAGAGTACGAATTTAAAAAGAAAGCCATTTTCGATGGGATGGCCAGGCGCGGTCAGGAACGGGTCCTCAAGATCGGATACGAAAACTGGGACCCCTTCGAGAAGCCCAAAGACCCCAGGGAGAGGATATTCAGCTCATTCAGCGTCAAGGCAGGCGCCCTTGTCCGGGAATACTACGAGTCGGCTGGAGGCAAAGGAGAGTCGGTTGCGGTCAACAGAGAGCTTTTCGAGCTGTGTCTCGGCCTGCTCCAGGGTGAGGGCCGGGCAATAACCGTCGTAGACTTTTGCGCCTGGCTGAAGCAAAGGACCCGAGCGGGTGAGCTTTAGTGCAGACCCGGTAACTCTGCTTTCAGATTGGTTTTCGTTATTTTGAGAACATGGCCGGGGATATCGCCGAGGGGAATAATGGTTTGAACGAAGAGGCGGTGAACAGGTGAATCGACAATAACCTAACAATTAGAAATGTCATGTATCCGGGCCGCCTGCGCTGGTGGCGGGATGCGTGCGAAAAGGCAAACCTTATGGATCAATACGCTGAAGTCTATGAGAAACTGGCAGATCACCTCGACCGCCTGCCTGAAGGATATCCGCGGACTCCCTCAGGAGTAGAGATTCGCATCCTTCGCAGGCTTTTTACCCCTGAGCAGGCCGCGCTGGCTCAGTTGCTTACCCTGGCGCCCGAACCTCCGGGCGACATCGCGTCCCGTGGCGGACTTGACCCCGCCGAAACCGCCCTCAAGCTCGAAGAGATGTCCCGCAAGGGTTTGATCCTCCGTTTGCGCAAAGGACCCGAAGTCCGATACATGGCCGCAGCCTTCATCGTTGGCATCTGGGAATACCACGTAAACGACCTCGATGTGGACCTCATCAAAGATGTGCGGGAATTCATGCCCTATTTCGCCAACCAGAGCAGCCAGATCAAAAACCCGCAGCTTCGGACCATCCCCGTTACCAGGGCTGTCGCGGTCGAACAGGCGATAATGCCATATGAGGAGGCCCGCGCTATAGTTTCCGGCCAGGATAAGATTGCAGTCGCTCCATGCATCTGCAGAAGGGAGCACAAGATGACGGGCGCGGGCTGTGACAGGCCGCTTGAGACCTGCCTGGTTTTTGGCGCTGGGGCTGGCTATTACGAGGAAAACGGGCTGGGACGCCCGATCGATCAGCAGGAGGCTTTCGAGATACTCGATCAGGCGGAAAAAGCCGGGCTGGTTCTGCAACCTTCCAATACCCAAAAAGTGATCAATATCTGCACCTGCTGCGGGTGCTGCTGCCAGATGCTCAAAAATCTCAAACGGCTTCCGGAACCGGCCAAATATGCCGCTTCGAATTATTTCGCAACCATTGACCAGGAGCGATGCATCGGATGCGGGACCTGCTTGGACCGATGTCAGATGGAAGCCATAGAAATGGATGGGGAAACTTCCTCGATACTCCGCAAACGCTGTATCGGGTGCGGTCTTTGCGTGACAACCTGTCCGGAAGAAGCGATCCGCCTTCAGGAAAAGCCCGAGGCGCAAAAATACATACCGCCTTTGAACAGCAGGGAGAGAATCAAGCGCATGACCGAGGAGCGAATGGCCAAACGCGAAGGCGGGCCGAAGGTTCCTTAACGACTTTCACACAGATAAGAATACTCCGGGAATTTAACAATTATTAACTAAAATCTGCTCGCCACTTCAGGTTAATTGTTGCTAGAATCCGTTCCTGGGACCGGAATTGTCTCGGTCCAAACAATGAGAATGCCGGGGTTGACCTTTAATTTGCAGGTCCTTCAGGGAGATCGTTTTTCTGGTCCCCTGAACTTTGCATGGAGCCAGGACTGAGGCCGGCATGGATTCCGGAGGTTTTTCTCCTTAGTTTTTCTGAAGCCTCCGGGATGAAAATGGAAGTGTGGAGAAAATTATGCGACGGGCTTTTCGAATATCAGCGCTTGTGTTAGCCGGTCTGGCCGTGATAGGCGCCGCCGGCGCCTGGTGGCTGTGGCACAACCGCCACCGGACGCCGATGTTCCACACGGTAGCAGTGAAGCGGGGCGATCTGGTNNCGGGGACTGTCGAGCCGGAGCAGGTCGTCGATGTCGGCTGCCAGGTTAACGGTTTGCTTATCGCCTTCGGAAAGGACGTGAACGGCAATTCCGTCGACTATGGGTCGGAAGTGACCCAGGGCGGTGTGGTGGCGCGAATAGACGACACGCTCTATGTGGCTGCCGTCGACATGGACAAGGCCCAGTTGGAACAGGCCCGCTCCAACCTGGTCAACGCCAAAGCCAATGTGCTTCTGATGAAGGCCAAGCTGTGGGAGGCCGAGGCGGACTGGCATCGCGCCCAGAAGCTCGGACCGGGCCAGTCATTGGCGCCGACCACCTACGATCAATACAAGGCAAATTACGATGAGGCAACGGCCAACCTTGCAGTAGCGGTGGCCCAGGTGGATATGGCGGAAGCGGCTGTGCATCTGGCGGTAGAAACACTGAAAAAAGACCAGGCAAACCTGGCATACTGCACCGTCAAGTCGCCGGTCCCCGGAGTAGTCGTTGACCGGCGCGTCAATATCGGCCAGACTATGGTTGCCAGCATGAGCGCTCCAAGCATTTTCCTGATCGCCAAAGACCTCAAGCGCATCCAGGTATGGGCATCGGTTAACGAAGCCGACATCGGCAATATTCATCCCGGCCAGCCGGTGACTTTCACAGTTGACGCATTTGGCGATCAGGTTTTTCATGCCGTAGTGGGCAAGATTCGCCTGAATGCCACCATGTCCCAGAACGTCGTCACCTACACGGTCGAGGTCAACTACGACAATTCCGATGGTGAATTGCTGCCCTATCTGACCACTAACCTGCAATTTGAAATTGGCCGCCGTCAGAACGTGCTCCTGGCGCCAAACGCATCACTGCGCTGGACCCCCCGGACCAACCGGACAGCCGCTCAATCAGGCGTAGGGCCCCATACTGCGGCCGGACGCGCCGAGGGGGGCGGTGCCGGGAGCGGGGCGACTGCATCCCACGGAACAGTCTGGGTCGCCCAGGGCGGTACCGTTCGGCCGATCCCTGTGCACGTTGGGTTGACGGACGGTGTTTGGACGGAAGTCAGCGGCGATGAACTGACCGAGGGCATGCAAGTGGTCACCGATGAAGGCAAACAGGAACTTGCGGGCAGTCAAAGCGAGGCCACCAGTCCACTCATACCGCAAAGGGGCGGCTATCACGGGCCAAATCAAGCACCTTCGGGCGGCGGACGCTGAATCAGGCGAGGGGGTATGCCGGATATGGAATTCATCGAACTCCACGACATCTGCAAGACCTACCACCTGGGTGAGTTGGATCTGCCGGTGCTCAAAGGGGTTTTCCAGCAGGTCGCCCAGTCTGAGTTCGTGGCGCTGATGGGGGCCAGCGGTTCCGGTAAGAGCACCCTCATGAACATTATGGGTTGCCTCGATCATCCGACCTCTGGTGAATACTGGCTCGACGGCCGTGAAATCTCCAGGCTGACGGCAAAAGAACGCGCCAGGTTGCGTAACCGCATGATCGGATTCGTATTCCAGAGTTTCAACCTGCTGCCGCGCATGACGGCTTTTGAAAACGTCGTGATGCCGCTCATGTACTGCCGGGATAACCTCACCGAACGCGACATGGAACTGCGCGCCGCTGAATTGATCGAAAAAGTCGGCTTATCGGGCCGCCTTCATCACAGGCCGTCGCAACTCTCCGGAGGTGAACAGCAGCGTGTGGCGATTGCCCGTTCTCTGATCAGCCATCCGCAAGTGCTGTTCGCCGACGAGCCGACCGGCAATCTCGACTCGCGGACAAGCGAGGAAATTCTCGACCTGTTTCAGCAGCTAAACAACACGGACCGCATCACGCTGATCATGGTAACCCACGATCCCGGCGTCGCTCAACATGCGCAGCGCATCATCCGCATCAAGGACGGCCTTATCGACAGTGGCGCTGCACCGTCCATACTTGGAGACGCCCCGTGAGAATGTTTTTCCGCACGTTGAAGATGGCCTTTCATGCGCTGCGCAGCAACATTATGCGCGCTGCGCTGACGACTTTGGGAATTGTCATCGGCGTGGCGGCGGTGATCACGATGGTGGAGATCGGCAATGGGGCCAAGGTGGCCATCCAGCGGACCATGGTCAGTATGGGCGCCAACACCCTCGTGATCCCGCCTGGGGCCATAATCACTGCCGGTGTCAACATCGGCGCCGGGACCATGATGACATTATCGCCGCAGGATAAGGATGCGATCCTGAAAGAATGCTCGTCCGTGCTCTGGGCGGCGCCGATCGTTCGCGCCAGGGCCCAGGTGGTGTACGGTAATCGGAACTGGGTGCCGACTTACGTCTACGGCACCACCCCCCAGTTTCTGGATATACGCGATTGGGCCGAAATGGCTGAAGGGGAAGCCTTTACCGATCATGAAGTCCTGAACTCGAGCAAAGTGTGCCTGGTCGGCCAGACTATCGTGAGAGAGGTTTTTGCCGGCCGGTCGCCCATCGGCAAGCATGTGCGCATCAGGAACGTAGATTTCAAGGTCATCGGCGTGTTGAGCAAAAAAGGCGCAAATCTGATGGGCATGGACCAGGACGATATTGTTTTGGCGCCGTGGACCACCGTCAAATATCGCGTGGTCGCTTCTGCGCTTTCCGGCGGCAACCAGAGCTCTACGGGCAACGCGAGCACCTCCGAAGTCAATTCGCTTAACATGATCTACCCTC
>OMSV01000060.1 GCA_900290385.1 Syntrophobacter sp. SbD2
GGAGCAATAGCCGTTGTCGCAGTGCTGCGTGTCGCGGGACCCTACGCACTGGAGCCAGGCGATTCGCTTGGGGTGTTCGTGTGTCTGGAGCTTGCCCATTTCCGCGATTTCAACACGCAGATTTTCGATCTTTTCCGCATCTTCCGGCCGGGCCTGCTTTTCGAGCTTTTTCAGCTCCTTTTCCGTCGACTCGATCTGCGCATCCCGAAGCAACTCGGAGGGCTTTACCACATGACCCCTGGTAGGACCACCCGCACTGAGAAGCCGCTCGAATTCGAGTGCAGTCACAACATTGGGATGGTTCGCGTAATTGTAGGTATCCAGCTTGGTAGGATCGAAAGCCTTAAAGCCGCTGGAGACGATCACGGCTCCGACCTCGAGGCTTAGCATCTCCTCTTTCTGCTCGTAGTCGATCGCATCCACAGGACACACTTTTGCGCACACGCCGCATCTTTTGCCCTGCCCCAGTTGGCGGCAGCTTTTCGCATCAATGCTGTACGCGGAGGGAATCGCCTGGGCGTAATACTTGTATATGGCTTTGCGCTTGCCTATTCCCGCGTTGTAGTCATCTATCGCCGGGCTCGGGCATTTGTCCGCGCAAGCCCCGCAGGAGATACACTTATCCAGGCTGACATAGCGAGGCTGCCTGCGGACTTTTACCTCAAAGCGCCCTTCCTCGCCTTCGATCCCGTCAACCTCAGCATTGGTGAGAAGGCTGATGTTGAGATGCCGGCCGACCTCGACCAGCTTGGGAGAAATGATTCACATCGCGCATTCGTTTGTGGGGAAGGTCTTGTCCAGTTGGGACATGCCTCCGCCGATCGCCGGACCCTTCTCTAGCAGGTGGACGAAATATCCTGAATTGGCCAGATCCAGTGAGGCCTGCATGCCGGCTATTCCACCGCCGACCACCAGGACCGAACCGACCGTACCCTTGTCTGACGCTTTGCCTGTCATACTTCCTCCTGATGGCAATTTAGGGAGGCTCCAAACCGGATTGGTGGGATCCGTTTAGAATTGTAATACCTTCCAGACGGTCTAAATATTTTTAAAAAAAATCGCTAATTTATAACCCTGGCAGGAGGACCTGTCAAGCGGAACCGTCCAGGAATGTAGCAAGCAAATGAAATGGCCGTTTTTGCGGGACACATTGAAAAAGCTCATATCGAACCGACAGAATGCTTGCATAAGAACGCAAATCTCTCTTATAGTGCCTGAGATTACTTTGCAACTCACAGCCTGAATGAGGCTTTTATTTCGATTTGCGGGGAGGTCTCGAACACAATATGGCGATTGCCGCAAAGATGAGCCGCTTTATGGAAAAATCCTCGTGGATTCGCAAGATGTTCGAGGAGGGCGCGCGCCTGAAAAAAATCCATGGGGAAGACAAAGTATTCGATTTCAGCTTGGGAAACCCTAACGTTCCGCCTCCGGACATAGTTCGCGAAAAACTGATCGAGCTGGTCGAAACCGAAGAGCCTGGAATGCACGCATATATGCCAAACGCGGGCCTTCTTGCCACCCGTTCGGCCATGTCCGCTTATTTTTGCGGGGAGTTCTGCATCTCCCTGGCACAGGAACAGGTGGTCGTGACATGCGGGGCTGCGGGCGGCCTCAACATAATTTTCAAAGCGCTGCTCGATCCCGGCGACGAAGTGCTCTGTCCAGCCCCCTATTTCGTGGAATACGAGTTTTATGCGGACAATCACGGCGGGGTGCTCAAAACAGCGCCAACAAGCGATCCGGACTTCAATCTTGACCTGGACCGCATGCAAGAAGAGATCGGTCCGCGCACTAAGATCGTGCTCATTAATTCTCCCAATAACCCGACCGGCCAGGTGTATCCGGAGGAGTCCATCGCGCGGCTGGGGCAGATTCTCAAGGCAAAAAGCAGCGAGTTCGGCCATGTAATTTACTTGGTCTCCGATGAGCCGTACCGGAAGATCGTTTATGACAACTGCTGCGTCCCGTGCGTTTTTGTACACTACCCTGATTCGCTGATCGCAAGTTCATACTCCAAGGACCTTTCGCTGCCCGGCGAGCGCATCGGCTTCGTAGCACTGAGTCCGTCCGCAGTGGATGGGACTAAAATCATCGATGCGCTCACGCTGGCAAACCGGGTTCTCGGCTTCGTGAACGCGCCCGCTCTCATGCAGCGGCTCGTAGTGGAACTCCAGGGAGTCTGTGTGGACGTCGATATCTATAAGGCCAAAAGAGACCGGCTCGTTAGCGCTCTCACGGAGTTCGGCTACGAACTGACGGTCC
>OMSV01000049.1:0-3057 GCA_900290385.1 Syntrophobacter sp. SbD2
ATAAATTACGGTGTGAAATGGTGCTGATGCGCGTAATGCCCTGCCGAAGGCTTAGTTCAACGAGGGCTTTATTTGTGTCGCCAGCGAACCGGTGATAGGAACCACGTTTAAAATCTACCTGCCGCGGTTCGAGGCCGAAACCGCACAGGTCCCCTCTGGGGAGGCGGCCGGCAAGCGCCCGACAGGCACCGAAACCATCCTGCTGGTCGAGGACGATGAAGCGATTCTGAACCTCGGTAAGATGATTCTCGAAGAGCTGGGCTACACGGTCCTTGCAGCGCCGGCTCCAAGACACGCCATTCACCTTGTCGAGGATCATCCGGCAGATATTCATCTGCTGATAACGGACGTGGTGATGCCGGAGATGAACGGCCGGGAACTGGCGGAACAGCTTAGCGCCAACCGTCCGGACCTCAAGTGCCTGTATATGTCGGGTTACACCGCCGATGTGATAGCTAATAGCGGCATTTTGGACGAAGGAGTAAATTTGATTCAGAAACCCTTCGGAAGAAATGAGCTTGCGGCTAGCGTAAGACAAGTGTTGGACCGCTTGGAATAGGGTCTTCCGGCAAATGATTACCCGTGATCCGGGTTTTGCACCGAAGGGGCCGGATAGTTATAGCCCAGAGTCAGTCCTGCGCCTCGCGGGACGCCACCCTGGGGTTGTCCGGTTTTTTACCCTGGTAGGGGTTTCATAATACGATAGGGTTCATTAACTAAAAGGATTTCTTCATGTTTTCGAGCAGCAGGAGCATCGTATTATAGATTCTGGAGAAATTATCAGTGCTGTGCAAAATGGCGTCGGCGTTCTGAATGTATTCACCATCTACAAGTTCATCGGAACAGTTTTGAATCAGCGCGCGTACGCTGTCGATCGACGATTCCAGGTGAAACTGAAGGGCCAGCACCCGGCCGCCATTGGATGAGAACGCCTGGGCAGGGCAGGCTTCGCTCTCGGCAAGCATGGCCGCCCCCGAGGGCAGAGAGAACGTGTCGCCGTGCCAGTGAAGCGCCGGGAAATCGTTCGGGAACCTCCGGAAAGGCGCTGATTCGAGCCCTTCGGGTCTGAGGCTGACCGGAAACCACCCGATTTCCTTGTACCTGTTACGCACGACCCGTCCTCCCAGGACGCCGGCGATCAACTGTGCGCCCAGACAAATGCCGAGCACAATTTTGCCCTTTTCTATGGCTGTCCCGATGAACTTTTTTTCAGCCCGATGAACTTTTTTTCAGCGGCAAGCCAGGGATAATCCTTTTCTTCATATATGTTCATCGGGCCTCCCATTATTACCAGCCAGTCCAGTTCATCCGGACTCGGAAGCTTTTCCAGCCTGTAAAGGTGGGTCCCCGATATTTGCCAGCCCTGGTTTTCGGCCCATCCCTGGATATTGGCCGGCCCTTCGAACGGTACGTGCTGAATGTAGTGCAATCTCATGTCATCCTCTTTTTTCAGAACTAAGGTGTTATATAAGTCTATCATACGAGGAATTTAAGGCGGGATTTCAAAATGTATGGTCAAAACCGAAAAAAATTAGCGTTTAGCGAAAGATCGCCGAAAGCGAGCAAAAACTCGATTATTGCCGTGCTCTGAAAAAGGACTTGGCCGTGCACCCTCCGTCGGACTGGCCAACACAGACCGCACACCTTCGGGCAACCAGGCCAGATTAAACCGCGACACAGCCGGAGGTACTTACCGCTGCTTCCTTCCGGACCTGACGGGGTTCGTACTCGTCTGTTGCGTGGCGTCCAACCGGTGCAGGAATTAGATACGGCCTGCTCAGCACTTGGCCCTTCAAAAGGGGATTCAACCCCGCTGAAGCGGATCTCGGGCTACAGGGCACCGCTAGCTCCCCGTCTAGCACGACCAAGAGGTTTTTTCGGCACTCACATATATTTTACTAACATATTCGACCGATAAATGCAAACCGTTCCGAACAATATGTTCAGCCTGCTGTCGTTCAGCCTGCTTGCATTTTTGAAAAACCGGTGTTATTAGGAAACGCCTGAAAAGACACTGTAGTATCCGATTCGGAAAGGCAGTATAATCTGTTCTCCACGCTCTCCTTGGCCTGTCTATGACCGGAGGCGTTTAGCCGGAACGTTTCCGTCCCGGCAAGGAAACCGAAAAAATCCTCATGTCAACCGAGAAGAACATATGATGTCATGTCTCAACCTTGCAAAAGATTTGGTCCGCAAGGAGATAATCGCCCTTGAATGCCTTCATGCCCGAATCGGTCCCGAATTTGAACGGGCGGTCTTATGCCTCAACGAGATGCGGGGGAAAGTAATAGCAACCGGGCTCGGGAAGTCTGGAATTATCGCCGGCAAGATTTCCTCGACCCTTTCCAGCACTGGCACGCCATCGATTTTCATTCATCCGGTCGAAGCAATGCACGGAGATCTGGGGGTAATACAGCGAGGAGACCTTGGCCTGTTTCTCAGTAACAGCGGTGAAACCGTCGAGGTGCTTCAGTTCCTTCAAATGTTCAAGCGGCTGGGTCTCAAAACGATAGCAATTGTTGGAAGAGCGAATTCCACTCTTGCCAGGGATTGTGATATCTGTCTGGATGCAACTGTAGAGTCTGAAGCATGCCCCCTCAATCTTGCCCCCACCAGCAGCACCACTGTCGCGATGGTCCTGGGAGACGCGCTGACCGGATGTCTTCTGACTCTTAAGGGGTTTTCCACTGATGATTTCAGCAGGCTGCATCCCTCGGGCGCTTTAGGCAGGCGGTTGCTCTTCCGGGTTAAGGACATTATGCATTCGGGAGACAATCTGCCCGTGGTAATGGGCGGAACGCTCATGCGGGAAGCACTTCTAATGTTGACCGGCAAAGCAATGGGAGCTGTCCTGGTTGTCTCTCCGCAGGGCGGTCTTCTGGGGATTTTTACGGATGGGGACCTGCGCCGGGCGGTACAGCAGCATGAAGACCTGTTGAATGTCGAAATCGATAAAGTGATGACCAGAAATCCGGTCGTTATTCATGACAGCCGAATGGCGGCCGAAGCCCTGAACCTGATGGAAAACCGCCCCTCACAGATATCAGTGCTTCCGGT
>OMSV01000049.1:3067-11663 GCA_900290385.1 Syntrophobacter sp. SbD2
GAAAACCGCCCCTCACAGATATCAGTGCTTCCGGTCCTGGATGGCGACGATAAGGTGGCCGGAATCATAAGGTTGCACGATTTGGTGCAGGCGGGCCTTTAGAAGGGATCGAAACGATCAGCGCGCTCCTTTGCGCAGCAAGTCAATTTGTTTGCGAGGAACTTCCCCCTGTTTTGTAAAAAGACATGAGAAACTCGGTGTCCTTCGGCGAGAGGGCAAATCGCGTTACGGCTTCATTCACGAGTTTTTGCACAGATTTGTCCGGGTTGTCGCTGATCTCGGCTGAAATCCATTTTACAGCCCTGCGCAACGCTTCGCCTTCAGGCATTATTGTGGTCATAAATCTAACCTCCGGCAGAAGAATTAATTCCAGGTCCCATTCAACTAAGTATACCAGATTATCGATTATGCTCGCACCATTAAATCACACAAGGCAGGAATGCTTTCCCCCCTTTGAACTCTATTGACGCATAGACTGCGCGCAAAAACGCCTGCCGCCGCAGTAACGGTAAAAGACGGATTTCGAGAGGAAAAAGCTATGACACGCCGGTTTAAGATATCGCTGATCGCCGTATGTATTTGCGTCTTGCTGCCGGCCATGTCCTGCTTGGCGGTGACCACTTTCGAAATATACGAAGCGAGCGCGCTCAATAAGGTGATAAAGCGCAACAAGCTGATAGTGGGAACCGAGGTTGAGTTTTTCCCGTTCGAATATGCGGACACCGGCGGGCAGCCCATCGGTTTCGATGTGGATCTGGCAAAGATTGCCGCCCGGGAACTCGGCGTCCGGCTCGAGATAAAGGACATGGAATTCAGCGGCCTCATTCCCGCCCTCCAGCAAGGCAAGATAGACATGATAATTTGCGGAATGTCCCGGACGCCGGAGCGCGCAAAAACTGTCGCGTTCACGCAGCCATATTTTGAGGCCGGCCTGTGTGCTCTCATCAGCAACAAACGGGCCCCGGAGGTTTCCGAAATCGGTCAGTTGAACGCCGAGGGCCGGATCCTGGCCGTAAAACTTGGCACCACCGGCGATATCGTTATGCCGAGACTTTTCCCCAAAGCAGAGGTGAAACGGTTCAAGGAAGAGACCGCGTGCGTAATGGAGGTTGTTTCGGGCAGGGCTGACGCCTTTATCTACGACCAGTTGTCGATCGGCAGGCACCACGCTCAAAACCCGGAAACGACTCACGCAATTCTAAAACCATTCACCTACGAACCTTATGCGATAGCAATAAAAAGAGGCGATTTCGATTTTCTGAACTGGTTGAACATTTTCCTGGAGACAATAAAAGCAGATGGACGTTATCAGGAACTCCGAAAGAAGTATTTCAACGATCTTCAGTAGCGGCCGGCAGAGGGTGAACGTCTTCGCCTGCGCCGCCTTACTGGCGGGTTTCGTCGTGACTTTATACCTGCTGCTCAGCCGGATGGAATACTCCTGGAACTGGCGCGTCGTCTGGGAATACCGCAGGCTCTACCTCTACGGGCTCTATTATACTCTTGCCATTTCCACGGGCGCCATCTGCCTGGGTTACGTACTGGGCCTCGCGGGTGGAATTGCACGAATCTCGGGAAACGCTTTCGCAAGGGAAGCCGCCAGGCTCTATGTCATATTTTTTCGCGGGTCCCCGCTCCTCATCCAGATATATATATTCTATTTTTGCCTTGCGCCCGCTATTGGCTACGACAATCCCGTCGTAATAGGCGTTGTCGCCTTGGCGGCGTTTTCGGGGGCATACATAGCGGAGATAGTCAGGGCCGCAATAGAGTCTGTCGATAGGGGCCAGTCTGAGGCGGCGCTCTCAACCGGTCTGACCGGATGGCAGACCCTGAGATATGTGATCTTTCCACAGGCATTCAGGCGGATCATTCCGCCCGTAACCGGGCAGTTTGTCTCGCTGATCAAAGACGCATCCCTTCTTTCGGTAATCTCGGTCCGGGAGCTGACCAAAGCATCCGAAGTCGTAAACGCAACTACTTACAAGACTTTTGAAGCCTATCTGCCGCTCGCCTTAATATACCTGCTCCTGACCTACCCGCTCTCCCACCTCGCGCAGGCTCTCGAAACCAGGCTCAGAAAGTCGGATCGCGCATAGCTGGTGGCGGTTGTTCTTTCGGCTTTCTTAGTTTTATAGCCGATCTGTAATTGACACCCAGCCTCCAGCCGGCTTTCACCTTGACTTTGGTTTGGAGCAATCCTGTAAATCCTGAGCCTCTTGCAGAACTCAACAAAACCGCCGCCCCGGTGACATCCGCGGTTCAGTGGACCTTGGAAAAACCTGGATTCCGGCCTGCGCCGGAATGACGATGAAGGACTTTTGCAAGAGGCTCTCCTGTTAATCCTGTCAATCCTGTCAAAGGTCTTAAACCGTTCAGCCAGCTTTCACCTTGACTTTGAAGCACTGGTTGGATATTTTGATTCTCCACTGGGGGATCGTCCAGCGGCAGGACTGCAGACTCTGGATCTGCCTACCTAGGTTCAAATCCTAGTCCCCCAGCCATTTTTTCCTCCCACGGTCCCATCGTCTAGTGGCCTAGGATATCGGCCTCTCACGCCGGAGACACGGGTTCGAACCCCGTTGGGACTATTGGGTTTGCTGGCGAGTTCACCGCAGAGGCGGGACCTAGTCCGGTCAAGGAGAAACCATCTCACCGCAGAGGCGCAGAGAGCGCAGAGAAAAGCAAAGCCTATCAAAATGATTGTATAAGTTCAAATGCTTGGGTAACGAGGTTTTTATATAAGTTCCGCGTCTCCGCGGTGAAAGCTTATCCCAATTGAACTGCAGGTGGCAGAAGACGGGAGGGGGCAGGAGGAGTCGTATGTTAAACAAAGATTCCGAACAACTTGAGCACATCATTAAGGCATTTATCAGGAAGGGCCGTGAATACTACGTTGCACAGTGCTTTGAGATCGCAGTGGTGACCCAGGGGAAAACCCTTGATGAGACTGTGGCTAACCTGCGGGAAGCCGTACTTTTGCACCTGGAGGGCGAAGACCTGCTCGAATTGGGTTTGGCGCCCCATCCGACGCTCCTTATAACAATGGAACTGGAGCCATTGGCCGATGTCGCCTAAGCTGGCAAGACTAACCGGCAGCAAGGTAGTTACAATCCTCGGAAAGTTTGGGTTTTCGGTCGTGTCGCAGAGAGGGAGCCACGCCAAACTGAGAAGGACAGGCCCCACCGGAGACAAGCAGCTTTTAACTGTGCCTCTCCACCAGGAATTGGACATCGGTACAGTGCATGCAATTATGAAACAGGCATGCAGGTTTATCCCATGAGGACCAACTGAAGCCGTTCTTTTATGATTAGTTTGATGGGCTTCTCACTCTTCACCGTTCACTCTTCCCTCTTCACTATGTCCCGTCTCTGCGATAAAATTTGAATTTCACCCACTCACCCATTCACCCACTCGCCCATTCACCTATTCACCTATTTGCCCACTCACCCATTCACCGGCTCTTCCTCCATCTTCCGTCCTCCGTCCTCCCTTTAAACTTGACCCACCAGGGCTGGTTAGATATAAAGGCCACAATCAGGATATTTTTGACCATGCGGTCCGACTTTACTTTTTGATTGCCTTTGCATCGCTTACCATGCGGCTCGGGTTACCGGTTCTGTGTTGCGCTTCCCTCGGGGGAACCGTTTTGCATTTCCCCAAGGGGGTTGCGAACTTCCCGAGGAAAATGTAAGCGAGTTTGCGGAGCTGTCTTCATGCCCACAGGGCTGTGAAATGGTGAACACTTACCCATGAACAGCGAGGGAGGATCATATGAGTCTTAAAGAAATCGAGGCTGAGATCAAGAGACTGGATTTGAAGGAGCGCGCTGGATTGGCAAAGTGGATAGTCGAGAGCCTTGACGAGTTGTCCGAAGCAGAGGTTGAGGCGTTGTGGGTTGAAGAGGCTGAGCACCGCCTGGATGAGTTGGAGCAGGGGTCGGTGACCGAGATACCTGCTGAAGACGCGCTTCGCCGAGCGCGGGCAGTGTGAAGCGAGTAGCGTGAAGCGTAAAGCGAGAAGCGGGCAACGAGAATAAACTCAGCTTTTCTTCTTGCTCCTTGCTCCATGCTTCTTGCTCCGTTTTGTGGAGCGAGTTCGGCGGAAGTCCTTATGGCGGTTCCCTTACAATCTGATATACGCGGTTTATCCGGAACGAATACGAATCGTGGCGTTCGCTCACCAGAAGCGCCGACCTTTCTACTGGCGAAAGCGTTTAAAGAACACAGCATAATTGGAAGGCCCAACTTTGCCGTTAGGGATTTAGGGATTCAATTCCCCAATTCCCCAACCAAATCCTGTCTCACGAAGCTCTTCTCTGCGCCCTCTGCGCCTCTGCGGTGAGATAGTTTCTAATTCCTAATTCCTAATTGAATTCACCCCGCGCGTTTCGCGCATTGAATTTTACCGCCGTCCGGGGGAGTTGAAAATATGTTGGATCTGCTGTACGTTTAGGACAAATTCAAACGGTCAGAGAATAAGCCATGACCACGCTCTTGAAGAAAGCTTTCGATGCTGCTTCAATACTTCCGCCAGAGCGCCAGGATGCCCTGGCAAAGCTTGTGCTCGCTGAGATCGAGGATGAAAAGCGCTGGGACGAGGCATGGGCGAAGTCACAGGATAAGCTGGCCGACATGGCTGCCGAGGCGATTGCCGAGCACAAAGCCGGCAAGACCCGTCCGATGGAAGACATAGTGTGATCGGCAGGGCTTCCAGCAGATTCTGGAAGGCCTTCGAACATCTTCCTTCCTCTGTGAAAGACAAAGCAAGAGAAGCGCATCGTCTATGGTTGGTGGATCCCCGGCATTCGTCCCTCCAGTTCAAGAAAGTGCATGAACGATATAATATTTTCTCCGTCCGCGTTGGTTTGGGCTGGCGTGCGGTTTGCGTTAGAGAAGACGCCGCCGCCTTTCACGGCGGCGTCCGGCCGTATCTGTGTTCGTCCGTATCCGGAAAGTCTTTGACATCACACAAAACGCGCGCGCGTTCGTGCCTTAAAAACCTTACGCCAGAATTCACCGTCTATGGGATCTTCGATCATTTCGGCGGTGATCGGATCTCCTGCGGCCACACGCCGGCGGGCTTCCCGCAGCATATCGGTGAAACTGCGGCAGGCGGGACCGTTTTGGGAATCCTCCAGGGTCTTGACGCGCTTTTGGAATGATTTTGCCATATTACACCTTTAAGAAAGAGCTAATTGAGGTCGAGATTTGACCGCAGAGCATTCTTTTCAGTGAGCCGGCGAATGATTTCGTCTCTTGCTTCCGGTGAAACATTTCCGATTATCTCCAATACTTCAGCCTGAAATTCCTGGACCGCCTGCATGGAATAAAGAGTTTGGAAGATTTCGAGCTGCAACTTCAGTTGTCCGCGGATCTCCTGCATGGCCTTGAACGCGAGTTTGCGTGGGTCGCTGAATCTATATTCGGTTATTTCCTCGGCATTTTCTCCCTTCCCGGTCCGGACTTTCCGAACCTGAGATTCGAGTATCTGCAGCGCTTCGTCATCGCCTCGATTCCACCGCAGAAGAATGTCGAGCATCTCATTGGCAGCCAGGTTGATTTTCTGTATCTGATCGACAACGTTGATTTCGCAGACTGCAATCTTATGCTCGGTGAATTTGAATGTCTCCATCCGATAAACCTCCTCAATAATTGTGAATCGCGACTGCCCAGCACCTCTTTACTGTAATTCCTGTAAATACAGGGCAAATGCAGAGGCTTATCGCACAACAGACTGATTTAATTGACAGTTTTGGATTAGATTCTCCGCAATAACAGGGGATAACAGGAGCGGGAAACAGGAAGCAGGAAGCAGGAAGCAGGAGCAGGAGCAGGAGCAGGAAGCGGGAAGCGGGAAGCGGGAAGAAGTGAACATTTAAAAATAACTCCTCTTGGTTCTATCGCTACGCCAGGAACAGTGAACCCTCACTTCGCTCGGGTTCGCGCTAACACTTGCGGCCGATGTTCAACGCTGGACCCTCACTTCGCTCAGGTCCGGGCTAACATTCCGAACCTGGCTAAATGCTTCAAGTCCGGGCACGATTGTTTGTGAGTGCCCAGTTCGCGCCCGATTCCTTGTGAGGGCGCACAGTGAGAAACTAATTTCAACTCCCCGATTACTTCGACATCTGCAATTTGGTTGGCAGCATTGTACCGCGCAGTGATTTTGCTTTGCCAAACGACGACGAGAAGCGGCGACCAGAAGCGGCAATATAAACGGCAACGAGAAGCGGCAAAATGCGGGGTGAAATGGTAAACGTTCACCGCAGCATCTCATGTCCCGCTGGGACACCCGGAACCATGAAAAGGCGTAGCGGCCGCAGGTGCGGTTGGTGATATCGCGAGCATAGTTTTTTGGAGAATAAATGCGGAGTTTTGAAAGAGTGCTGGTCACGGGGGCTGCCGGATTTATTGGCAGCGTCCTCGTAGAACTCTTACTGGCAAAAGGGCACACAGTTCACGCCGTTGATGATCTCTCCAAAGGAGCAAGATCGAGTCTGCCGCCTGATAGCGACAGCTTTACCTTTACCAGGGCGGATCTTCGCGATCGAAACACCGCGCTGAAAGTAATAAGAGACTGCGACTGGGTCATTCATCTGGCGAGCCACGCCTATGGGGTCGCTTACTGTAGCCGCAATCACGCATCCGCATTCTTTTTGAATTCTCAAATTAACGCTAATACTTTGGAGGCGGTGGCAGAAAACCGCATCCCCGGGATCCTGTCGGTTAGTAGTTCATGCGTCTATTCTGATGACGCCCCTGACGCAATGGCCGAAGAATCAGGCTTCATTGGCGATCCCGAGCTTGCCAACTGGGGCTACGGATGGGCCAAGAGAATGCTGGAAATTGCTACTTTGGCAGCCGTGAAAGACAATAAATGCGAAGGGGTCATTGTAAGGCCGGTAAATGTCTATGGGGCAAACTACGGCTGGTTTGGAGAGAACAGCCACGTTATTCCTGCCCTGGTAAAACGCGTCCTTAGTGGTGAAAGACCCCTTAAGGTTTGGGGGGATGGAAACCAGGCGCGCAGCTTCATGCATGTTAAAGATATCGCCCGGTGCATGCTGGATATCTCGCTTAAAGCCCCGAACGCAGCAGTCGTCAATATTGGCGATGAACATGCAATCAGCGTCAATGATATCTTAGCTCGGCTCAAGGATGTATTCGATATGGATTTTGAGGTTCGCTATGACCTCTCGAAGCCGACCGGGCGAAAGGTAAAAAGCGTTTCCGGGAAAAAGCTAAGAGAATTGCTTCCTGGATTTCAGCCCTCAGTTTCCTTGCGCGACGGATTAATGCAGATGCGTGAATGGTACTATAGCCATAAGGCATTGGGCAGCTTCTAACAGGGTGCTGGAAAAGGGTTCTGTGGTGGGAAAAGAACCTTAAGAAGACGGGTGATTTCGTCATTCCGGCGCGTCCTCACAAATGATCAGACGCGAACTTGAAGCGTTTAACGCTGGCCAGAAGTGTTAACGCGAATCCGAACGTAGTGAGGGTTCAGACCGGAATCCAGAGCTTTTTGGAACTATTTGATTTTTAAAGCAAAACACTGGACCCCGACCTTCGTCGGGGTGACGGCCCCACGGGGTTTCTACTGCAAAGTGGGAATTTCAATCCTTTTTCAGCATCCTGCTAACGCTCCACGATTTGCAACGGAAAAGTCCGGGTCCCTCAGCTATGTCCGATATGGAAAAAAACTCATTTGAACTTACCATCAAGCCGGCCCATGGTTGGATTTCCTTCCGCCTTGGTGACCTGTGGAAATACAGGGAGCTGCTCTACTTTCTGGCATGGCGGGATGTGAAGGTCCGCTACAAGCAAACGGCCCTGGGGGTTGCATGGGCTGTGCGCCAGCCTCTTATGACGATGGTGGTTTTTACGGTGTTCTTTGGAAAACTTGCCAAAATACCCTCCGATGGGCTGCCTTATCCTGTGTTCAATTTCTGCGCATTATTGCCCTGGACATTGTTCTCGAGAGCTTTGAACGATTCAAGCAACAGCCTGGTGGCCAACAGCAACCTTATCTCCAAAATTTACTTCCCTCGTTTGGTAATCCCTATTTCGGCTACACTGGCCGGCCTCGTCGATTTCGGCATCGCTTTTCTCATTTTCCTCGGTTTGATGGCCTATTATGGAATCGTTCCTTCCCTGGCAATCCTGAGTTTGCCGGTGTTTATTATATTGGCAGTCTTAACGGCAATTGCGGTAAGCTTGTGGCTCTCCGCCCTCAATGTCGAATACCGTGATGTGCGCTACACCATTCCATTTCTGACACAGATCTGGATGTTCCTTTCACCGATTGCGTATCCATCCAGCATGGTTCCGGAGAAATGGCGGGCATTGTACGGACTTAATCCGATCGCGGGAGTCATCGAAGGTTTCCGGTGGGCATTACTGGGCACTGTACGTCCCGATCCCACCATAGTCGGTGTTTCGGTCCTGATCGTTGTTTTGCTCTTAGTGGGGGGATTGGCATATTTCAGGAGGATGGAACGTTACTTCGCAGATAAAATTTGACACACCTCCGCATGCAGTCCTTGAGAATATTCAATCGCCTCAATTGCCTGATCGTGCTCTGTGAGAATGAAGAT
>OMSV01000186.1 GCA_900290385.1 Syntrophobacter sp. SbD2
CCTGCACCGGCAACATGTGTTGCGACCGGCCGACCTCGGTTCCCTCCTGGCGTCGGGCACTTTGACTGTAGGCGTTTTTGCCCGACCTCAGGTATTTATTCAGCCCACAGGCAGTGAAATCATTCCGGCCGGCATGGCGGCTGAAGCAGCCCCGGGTCAAATCATAGAGTCCAACGGGGCCATTCTTGCGGGAATGGTCGAAGAATGCGGAGGGGTCCCGACACTGCGTAACGTTGTGCCCGACAAATATGACTCGATAAAGGACGCGCTCCGGGAAGGCGTTGAGTCTTCGGCGGATGTGGTTTTGATAAACGCCGGGTCTTCCGCCGGATCGGAAGACTACACGGCTGCGGTTATCGCCGAACTTGGGGAAGTGCTGACGCATGGGGTAGCCATGATGCCCGGAAAACCCGTTATCCTTGGGGTGGTGAGAGGGAAACCGGTTGTCGGAATTCCAGGATATCCCGTTTCGGCTATCATGGCCTTTGAACAGTTCGTAAGACCTCTGCTCTATTCTCTCCAGGGAAGCCAAAGCCCTGTCTTTGCCACCGTCTCGGCCATTCTTGGCAGGAAGTTGCCTTCAAAGCTGGGTCTGGAAGAATTTATCCGCGTGATCCTCGGCAGGGTCGATGACAGACTGGTTGCAATGCCGATCCAGAGAGGGGCGGGCATAATCACATCACTTACCCGCGCGGACGGAATCCTGCAGGTCCCTCAGGAGCAGGAAGGCGTTGATGAGGGATCCGAGGTGGAGGTGAGGCTCCTTCGGTCGAAAGAGCAGCTCGATTGTACGCTTATCATGATCGGAAGCCACGATAACACAATTGACCTGATAGCCAACGAACTGAAGGGCAGGGACAGCAGGATTCATCTCTCATCGAGCAATGTGGGCAGCCTAGGGGGACTGATGGCGCTCAGGCGAAGACAGGCCCATTTTGCCGGCTCGCATCTGCTGGATACGCAAACTGGAGAGTACAACTACTCCTACGTGGAACGCTATCTCAAAGGGACCCCCGTCCGGCTCGTTCAGCTTGCCATGCGGGAGCAGGGGTTGCTTGTCGGCAAAACGAACCCGAAAGGGATAAATGGAATAGAAGACCTTCTGCGGCCGGATGTGGTCTTTATAAACCGGCAGGCGGGGTCGGGAACGCGCGTGCTCTTTGACTACTGCCTCCACCAGCGCGGCCTTCCGGCAAAGGACATCAACGGGTATGACCAGGAAGAATTCACTCATATGAGCATTGCCGTAAGTGTTCTGAGCGGGCGGGCCGATGCCGGAATGGCAATCTATTCTTCGGCAAAGGCGCTGGACCTGGGTTTCATTCCGATCGGCGAGGAACGCTACGACCTCGTGATAGCGGAAAGCGCATGGCCGGACTTCAAGATGCGGACTGCGCTGGATATAATTGCTTCGGATTCGTTTCGCGATATGGTGAGCTCGATGGGAGGTTATGAGGTTTCAAACTCCGGCAGGATTATGGGTATCTGGGATGGCGAAAAGTGGGTCGAGCGCTTTGCCGGCTGATGTTTCTGCCGGCGACGCCCCTGTTGCACAAAGCGGTTATTTGAAACTTCTGGCGACCGGCGAGCTTGCACGCAGAGCCCAGGCCCTCGATGCAAGGCTTCGCCGGTGCGATCTTTGCCCTCGATCCTGCGCCGTTGACCGAAAAAGCGCAAAAGTGGGCTATTGCGGCGTTGGGAGTCTGCCAAAGGTAGCCTCAATATATCTGCATCACTGGGAAGAACCTCCTATCTCGGGAACCTGCGGCTCCGGCACGATATTTTTTTCCGGCTGTACTCTGAGGTGTATCTTCTGTCAGAACTATCCGATCAGCCAGCTCGGGGTTGGCCGCGAAATGAGCGTGGAGGACCTTGCTTCAGGGATGCTGGAGCTCCAAAGCAAGGGGGCGCACAACATCAACCTGGTAACCTCTTCTCATCAGATGCCGGCGGTTGTCAGCGCCCTTATATCGGCCGCGCACCGGGGTCTTCGACTCCCGATCGTCTATAACTCGAGCGGCTATGAATCTCTTGAGACCCTCAGATTGCTCGATGGAATCATAGACGTTTACCTGCCCGATATTAAATATTCCCACCCCGAAACAGCGAAAAAATGTTCCGGGGCCGCAGATTACGTTAGTTACAACCGGGAGGCCCTTGTCGAAATGTGGAGGCAGGCCGGACCGATCCGAACCAACGCTCAAGGGATCGCTCTGAAGGGGATGATGGTGCGTCACCTGGTGCTGCCGGAAAACCTGTCCGGTTCCGCCGATTGCCTCTCATTTCTTGCGAGGCGGTTCGGCCCGCAGGTCTGGGTAAGTCTTATGAACCAGTACTTCCCGGCCCATAACGGGCCGTCTACCCCACCCCTTGACAGGAAGCCGACTGAGGAAGAATATGAGGCGGCATTCGCCGCATTGACGGCACTGGGAATATCCAACGGCTTCGTTCAGGCTGTCTAGCTTCATTCGAGACTAACTAGTGGTGATGATCCTTCTTGAAAGATTTCGGGTCCAGTTTGCTATCCCGTATCAGCCTGTGCAGGTACTGCCGTTTGAGGCCGGACTCGATGGCAGCCTTGGAGACATTGCCGTCGTTGCGGCTTAAAACCCTGGTTATGTATTCGGCATGAAACTGATCGATCAGCTTGTCTTTGGCTTCCTTGAACGGGATGGAAAAAAGATCGGAGGATTGACTGAGTTCCCGGGAGCAAGATTTGGGGACCTGTCCGAACGATAAAGCGTCGGTTAATTCCAGGCTGTCTCCCGCAGCCAGTATTACGCCTCTTTCTATTACATTTTCCAGTTCGCGAACATTTCCCCGCCAATTTCTTTCAAGCAGGTGTTGCATGAGTTCATTCGAGATTCGTTTGACATTCTTGCTGTGCAGACTGTTGTATTTTTCAAGAAAATGGTTGGCAAGCAGCGGGATATCATCTCTTCTCTCTGATAGAGACGGGAGTTGAAGATTGATAACATTGAGCCGATAGTACAGGTCCTCCCTGAATTCCCCTTTGCCGATCTTTTCGCTCAAGTTCTGATTCGTCGCCGCGATGAATCGGATGTCCACCTTGCAGATCGCATTGGATCCCACCACCTTGTACTCGCCTTCCTGCAGAAGGCGAAGCAGCTTCACCTGCATTGCCGGGCTGAGATCAGCGATCTCGTCCAGAAAAAGGGTCCCGTGGTTCGCCTCTTCGACCATGCCTTTCTTGTTGCGGATCGCCCCGGTGAAAGACCCCTTAACGTGGCCGAAGAGTTCGCTCTCAATGATCGATTCGGGAATTGTGCTGCAGTCGATGGGAATAAATTGCTGCTCGCTCCTCAGGCTCTTGGCATGAAGCGCCCGGGCAACGAGTTCCTTCCCCGTCCCGCTGCCGCCGGTGATGAGCACAGTGGCTGAAGTTTTGGCCACCTTTCTTATCTCATCATGCAGGGACCGCATTGCCAAAGTCGAACCCACCAGGGTGGAGAAACTGGATTTTTCTTCGAGTTTTTGCCGAAGGTAGATATTTTCTTTCTGAAGCCTCTGCCAATTGAGCGCCTGCTCGATCACATGAAGAATCCTTTCCTTGCGGAAAGGCTTTGTAATATAATCAAATGCCCCTTTGCGGGTGGCGCTGAGAGCCGACTCAATCGTACCGTAGGCCGTCATTAAGATTACCGCTGTCCGGGGGCTTTTCTGTTTGACTTCCTCCAGCACCTGAATGCCGTCCTTGCCCGGCATCTTCAGATCGGTCAACACTACATCGAAGAACTTGTCTTGCAAGAGTTGCGTAAGTGCGGAGGGATCGCTAAGAGTAGTTAACTCATGGGAACTCTTTTCAGATATGATTCTACTCAAAAGAGCCAGCATGTCCTGCTCGTCGTCCAAAGCTAAAATTGAAGACATTTTTATGCCTTTTTATATGAAGAAGCTGCATTCAAACTGTTGATCGATTCTTCGCTTATCCTAAATCCGGCTTCAGGTCACCAGGATTTTCACTCCGCTGTTGACGCAGAGTCAAACAAAATGTCATTAAAAAGTTGCAGTTTGCGAATTTAACCATAATGCGTGGACAAAAAGAATGGACGCAATAGTAAGGCCAGAGCGTTCCAAGGCATTAAAAATCCTCGGCATAGCTACCCTCGTGCTTCTCGCGGGAGCTTTGTGGCTGGCCATCTCGACCGCCAGGTACATGAAAACCATTCTAAGAAACCAGTTTAACGAACAGCAACTGGTGTTGGCCAGGCACGCCGCCCAGCGGGTTGAAGCGGATATAAACAAAGCTATAGACGATTTACTGGTTCTGAGTTCCCTTCCCGCAATTCAGTATTGCGATCGTGACAGCTACGAAGCCCTGCTGCTCTCGACGCGCCCGGTTTTCAACGGGAGCAGCATTATCGCAATTCGCCGAATAGACAGGGATGGAAACCTCATTTTCACTGCGAGCGAGCAGGGGATCATCATGCGTGATATGGGGCCGGAGCAACAGGACCCAGGGGCGTATCTGTCCTGGGCCTCAGATCCGGCAAACAGGGGCAAGACGATGGGTACGGCCCTATATCCCAAGGAAGGGGCAAAAGACAGGGGCGTCCTCTTGTGCGACTTGATTACGCCCACTTACCAAAACACCCCAAACGGTGCTCACCCTTTCCCATCGAGAGCCTTTGCCGGGTACCTCAGACTAACTCTGGACGCTACTCATCTGATGCAGGAGATAATGCCCTCGATACGTTCCGGGAAGACCGGCTATGCATGGATCATTGACTCATATGGAAGGTTTATCTATCACCCGGAGAAATCGTTCATCGGCGATAACGCGTTCGATGCGAGGTCCGAGAGATCCCCTGGTATTTCATTCGCCAAAATCAATGAAATTCAGCGGGAAGAGATGCTGAAAGGCCACGAGGGTACTGGTTCATATTTTACCGGATGGCATCGGCAAGTTGTCAAACCGATGGAAAAGCTGGTCGCTTTCGCACCCGTACACATTCAAGGGCCTTATGTGAATTATACGTGGTCGGTAGCCGTAGCGGCCCCGGCTCAGGAGGTCGAATCTCTCGTATATTCGGTGTACACGAGGCAGTTTGTCCTCCAGGCGCTGGTTGTGTTCATCATCTGCCTGGGTAGCCTGTTCGTAGTGGTTTACGAACGGAGATGGTCCAGTGAGCTGGAGCATGAAGTCGCTGTCAAAACGGAACACATCAGGAGATACGCCAATGAGCTCGAGAGCTCGGAAACCAAGTACAGGTCCCTGGTGGAAAGCGCTGAAGACCTGATCTTCACCATGGATCGAAACGGGTTGATAAGGACCGCAAACCAGCATATGTCACGTGTTTTCGGGGTCAACATCCAAGAGATGACCGGCCAGAGCCTCTACCGGTTTTTGCCCAGACAGCAGGTTTATGAGCAGTTGAAGTATGTTCGGGACGTGCTTGCTTCAGGAAAGGGTGAGAAGATCGAAACACGTTTGGCTCTGCCCTCCCGAAGTTTCTGGTTCGATATTCAGTATATTCCCTTGAAAAGTGAAGGGCCCGAAGAGGACTATGCCCTTGCCATCGCCAGAGATATTACAGAACGAAAGGACATCGAACAGCAACTCATTAACACCGAGAAACTCGCTTCCCTAGGGACGATGGCTGCCGGTGTAGCCCACGAAATAACCGATCGGGATAATGCTCGNNCTTTGCGATTTGCTCCTGGAGAAAATGGACCCGGGCTCCATGGAGTACAACGACCTCAAGACCATCGAAAGACACGGCCTGCACTGCAAAAGCATCGTGGAAAGACTGCTGAGCTTCGCCAGGATAAGAGAGGAACACGAGGAATGCTGTGATTTCAATGCGAATATCGAGTCTATCGTTTCGGTTGTGAAACATACCCTCCATATGAATAATATTGAACTGGTCCTCTCTCTTGCCCCGAATCTGCCCTCTGTGCGGGGAGATTCGACCGGTCTTCAGCAGGTTTTTCTCAATTTGATAAACAACGCCGTTCAGGCTATGGACGGCAAGGGGTCCCTTAGAATAGAAACCTGCCATGGTTCAGGCGCAAGAGAAGTCGAAGCCACAGTTACGGATACGGGGTGCGGAATCAAGAGGGAATACCTGGGTAAAATCTTCGATCCTTTCTTTACCACTAAGAAAGTTGGTGAAGGCACCGGGTTGGGCCTATCGGTAAGCTACGGGATAATAACGAGGTTTGGGGGCCGAATAGAGTGCCGCAGTTTGAGCGAAGAGGATGACCCCGGTGCATGCGGAACCACCATTAAAGTAGTTTTGCCCGCATGCCATGAAGTCAAAAACGAACCGCCTGCCTGACGAATTCTCCGGCTCGCTCCAGCCATTCAAAATTATGGCATGGACTTTGTACGAAAAGTGAATGCGAGGCAACCGTATCCTCGACTCCCATATGCACTGATATTAAATATGGCGTTCACGATGGTTGAAAAGAGCCGGAAAAATATTCTCATATTGGACCCTGAAAGGGACACCGCTGAGCTTTTCACAAGAGCGCTCGAAAGCCACTGTTATGGTTATAAGTGCTATTGGGCGAACAACTCTCAACAGGCCATGAGCCTTTTTCCCGACATTCCCTTCAGCTTTGTTCTTGCCGATATCTCTATGCTGCAACAGGACCATTTTCTACTGATGGATTCGATTCAGAAAGCGGCCTGCCGGACAGTCGTGATAGTGGGCGCCTACCTCAGTGAGAGGAATGACATAAAGAAAGCCATGGAAATGGGCGCCGCAGGGTACTTTATAAAACCTATTGCGGTGAGTTCGCTAAGAAAGTTGATAGACGATTTCTCCGTGTCAGCGAGTACGTAACAGCTCGTTTTATGTCCACTCATAGTTTCATATTGTCGCATTTTAGTTTCAGTGTTGCGCAGCAATGCCGCAAGCTTCGCCGCGATTCCAAGCCTATTGTAAAAATTGATAGAATCAGGCGAAAACAGCATCGATCGATGGTATGCTAATTGCCCCACAGGCACTAAGCCTTTGTGAGCCGGAGAACAAAATGATCTGAAGAATGGTCATATTCATGATGGGTAGAGGTTCTGATCAAATCATTCAGCACTTGGGAGGTGTACGAAATGGGACCTCATGGTACGGCGTTGGAACAAGATAGGCATTTACGTTATCGACTGGCTACATGGGAGTGGACATCCAGCCGGGAGGAGATGATATGGGATCTTTCGTCTATAAAGACAAAGTTTATGAGATTGATGAAAATGGTTTCCTGTTAAAACCGGAACAGTGGGATGAGGATTTTGCCAGGGGAATGGCGCCCAACGTCGGAATACGTGAGGAGCTGACACATGAACACTGGTGTATCATGTCGTTTATCCGAAATGCTTTTTCGGAGACCGGCCGATGTCCGATGATTCATCAAATTGGCAAGGATTGTGGCCTCAAGCTGCAAGATCTGAAAAAACTATTTCCTTCCGGTTATTTGAGGGGAGCATGCAAGCTGGCCGGACTGACCTACCTTGATGAGGAGGTCCACTCATCGTGGCTGCCGAGCAAGAGATTGATCGCGGCCACCGTACCTATACAAGAGAGAAAATATCGCGTAAACATCCGAGGATTTCTCCTCGATCCCTTATCGTGGGACGAGGAGTATGCGGTTTTCAAGGCTGAAGAGTTGAAGATGCCGGCGTTAACCGAGAAGCATTGGCAGATCATCCGGTTCTTGCGCGAACAGTTTGAAAAAAACGGGACGATTCCAACAGCTTATGAAACCTGTGAGGCTAATCAGATCGAGATCGAAGACGTGGGGCTGCTATTCCCTGATGGATATCACCGCGGGGCTGTCAAGATTGCAGGTTTGTCAGACAGATGAGTCTGCCCCCCTTGTCTACGGGTGGATCTCAAGGATTATCATCAATTCGAAAAATTAGATGAAACCCGGAGCGAAGCGAGCGGCAGGGAGGGCGGAAAGAGGTGGGTTCTTTGTGGGACCGCCTCATGGCTCGGCAGGGAGAAGCGGAGGTTTTTCACGTCAGAGGGGATGAGACAGGTGTTTCCATCTATTTTGGCCTAGGGCGGATACACGGGATCGAAAGGGGTTCCGAGTTGCTCCTGCTCGATTCAAAAAGGCGGCCGCTCGGTCAAATCAGAGTGGAAACGGTTTCAGACACTGATGGTGTGGCTAAAGTCAATGCGTCCAGCGAGGCGAGACCCGGCTGTCTGGTCAAAAGAATTGCTCATTAGGCAAATGGCTCGCCAATGCTTAAATAACGGATTTGCAAGGATCGAACGAACCTTGCGATAAAGCGATCCATGAACAGAGTAGTCGCCTGGTATTAGGCAGTTCAGTCTTACTCGCCCACGATCTTGACGAGCACCCGCTTGCGCCTGCGTCCATCGAATTCACCGTAGAAACGGCCCATGATTTGCCGCTTCATGTGAGCGTCGGCATTGTCTTCGCCGCCGTCGTTGTGGCGATACTGGTTGACAGGCTCGTGGGGGGCGAGCTTTTCTAGCCATGCGGTGTAGTCGCGATGGAGTCCGCCTTCGTCGTCGTTAATGAACACAGAAGCGGTGATGTGCATTGCGTTGACAAGGGCGAGCCCCTCCCGAATGGAGCTTTTATCAAGACATTCTTCGACCTCTCGCGTAATGTTGATAAAGGCTACGCGCGTTGGGGCGCTGAACCACAGCTCCTTTCGATAGCTTTTCAAGCGGTTTCTCCTTTTTCTCGGTGGTTGTTGCGGGCGATGCCCAAGATTAATAATTATTAAAGCCGGACAAAAGTTTATGGTAATAGTTCATCGTAGATCTGCCATTGAGAGGACCCGGCGTGCTGGAAGACCGCTCCGAAAACAAAGCTCGCACTTTTGACTCCGGAACGATTTCGGCGGCCGAGAAGGTGCTCGCCCAGGAAACCAGGAAACAGTCCCATGGCGCAAAAGGCTTTCCCCTTTCCTTGGTCCGGCATTTATCGCCGCCGTTGCATACATGGATCCCGGAAACTTCGCCACAAATATCCAGAGCGGAGCGCAACTGGGCTACACTCTTCTTTGGGTTATAATAATAAGCAATTTAATGGCAATGCTTGTCCAGATCCTTTCGGCGAAGCTGGGCATCGCTACCGGGCTGAATCTGGCGGAATTGTGCAGGAATCATTTTCCAGCCCCCCTTGTCTGGGCAATGTGGGTTATACTTGAAATCGTAGCTATCGCAACCGATCTTGCCGAATTTGTTGGGGCAGCGGTTGGGCTTTTCCTTTTGTTTCATATCCCGCTTGTCTACGCCGGGTTGCTGACCGCTGTTGTCACTTTTCTGATCCTTGGCCTCCAAAGGTACGGTTTTCGTCCTCTGGAAGCCATAATTACCGCAATGATAGGGATTGTAGCGGTAGGCTATCTGATTGAAATACTCCTGGTTAAAATCGAACCCGCGCAGATCATGTCATCACTTTTTATTCCGAGCTTCGGGAGCAGGCAAGGAGTTTTGCTCGCCACAGGCATTCTGGGGGCAACAGTCATGCCGCATGTCATATTCCTTCATTCCGCCCTGACCCAGGGGCGCATAATCGTGAAGGATATAGACAAACTCAAAAGGCTGTTCCGCTTTGAAATCATGGACGTGGTAATAGCGATGACGATCGCCGGGGCTGTGAATGCGGCAATGCTGATTATGGCCGCATCGACCTTTTACGTTCAAGGATTGCGCGAGATCGGAACACTCGAGGAAGCTTACAGGACGCTTTCCCCCATTCTGGGTCCGGCATCGGGCAAGATTTTCGCGATTGCGCTGATTGCCGCAGGCCTGTCTTCTTCGGCGGTGGGGACCATGTCCGGCCAGGTGGTTATGCAGGGGTTCGTTCACTTCAGAATCCCGCTTTGGATCAGGCGCCTGGTTACGGTACTGCCCTCGCTGGCCGTTCTATACGCGGGACTGGACCCAACAAGGACGCTTGTAATCAGCCAGGTCGTGCTCAGCTTTGGGCTTCCTTTTGCGGTGATCCCGCTCGTTCTTTTTACAGCGAACAAAAAAATAATGGGGCCGCTGGTAAACAGGCTGTTCACCTCATTTCTCGCAGGCATCGCAACCTTGCTGATTCTGGCGCTGAATTCATACCTGATCTACAGTATGGCGGCCGGGGGCGACTGACATTTGTATACCCGGAGTATGTGGAGGGTGTATGTTTTCGAATCTTCTCGTTCCTCTCGACGGGTCAAAGCTGGCCGAATCGGTTCTCCCGGTAGTAAGGAGGCTCGCGGAACGGCTTGGGTGCGAGGTCAAACTCGTTCACGTGATCGAGAAGCGTCCCCCGAGCCACATACATGGTGACGCTCACCTTCAGGACGCCGCAGGCGCCGAAAGGTACATGGAATTAATCGTCGAAAGGCTAAAGGGCTGGGGACTGAATGTATCGAGCCACGTGCACGAAGTCCCGCAGGGCGATGTGCCCAGGTGTATCGCCGAACACGCCGAAGAGCTGGAACAGGACCTCGTTGTCCTGTGCACGCACGGAAGCGGAGGGTTCAAAAGATTTGTGTTCGGAACCAATGCCGAGCAGGTGCTCACACACGGACGTACGCCCGTGGTTCTTATAAAGACCGATGAATACGGGCGCGCTCCCGATTTTGGCCCCCGCAGCATAATTGCTTTTGTGGACTGCACACCCCACAGCGATCCCGTTTTGACTGCATGTTCGGAACTGGCGATGATATTTCAGGCGAAACTGCACCTGTTGTACGTCGTGCCGACGACAGGCAGCGTCACTCTGGAGGAAGTTCCGGGAGCGCGCCTTGTCCCGGCCACGACCCGCTTGTTGCTGGATTTGGAAACCGAACAGACCCTAGGGCGCATGAAGGAACACCTTCAATTGCTGCTCGCCCGGAATGTCGAGGCGAGCGGAAACGTTGAACGTGGTCAGGCCGAGCCCGCCATCGTCGGCACGGCAACCGGCAGACAGGCTGACATGGTAGCCATGGCCACCAGGGGGCTGGCTGGAATTGGGGCTTTCTGGGCAAATGACCTGGTCTCCCGGATATGCGCCTCCTATGAAGGCGCGCTTCTGCTTTTCCCGGCAATCGAGCGGTGAGAAAAGAGCGGGGTAATGATTTCGTCCCCGTGGTTTCGGACGCGCGCAGGGGCAAGGCTGAGCGTTGTCTTCTTCTGCGTCTCCTTTGCAAAGGACCGTGAATGTTAAAGCGCTTGAGCCTCAGAATTAAAATAATGTTCGCTATATGCGCACTGGTTGCTATCGCTATGCTGGGCGGCTCGACCACCATCTGGATGGTGCACCGGATGAACAGCGCCGTTTCTTCGGTAATCAGTTCCAAGGTCGCCGCGCTCAATGTCAGCCAGGAGTTGGAAAGCTCTCTGGCAATGCAAAGGGGTCTGCTAAGCTATTATTATATCGACGGCAAAAGTGAATGGCTGACCCAGCTTGATCAGTATAGGTTCGAGTTCGAGAATTGGCTGAAAAAAGCCCGCGAATTGGCTGACTCCGGCCGCGAGCGCGAACTGCTAAACGATATTGAATCGAAATACATTCGATATTCCAATCTGCGCGAACGTGTCATAGAACTCTACAAGGCTGGAAAACGGGAAGAAGGATACGCATTGCACAAGGAGGTCCGCAGCCCTTTTTATTCGGTGCGGGACCTTTGCGAGCAGTTCAAGCAGGTCCAGTACGAGAGGGTCAGTTCAATTTCGGAGGGTATCAGGCTGAAGGTGGCCTTTTTTGATACAGCGGCGTCCATGGCCATGGTTTGCGCGCTGGGTTTGGGGATTACGCTTGGGGTATTGCTTCTGAGCAGGGTGCTCGTGCCGATCCGGCTCCTCGCTCTTACCGCCGGCCGCGACGGGGGTGTCTCGCTTGACGAACCCGACGAGGTGAAGGCCCTTGGGAAAAAAATACAGGGACTCATCGAAAGTGTGGATAGCACGCGCATTGAACTCGATCAGAGCCGCGAACATCTGCTTCAGTCCGAAAAACTGGCGCAGATAGGAAAACTCGCCGCCGGCGTTGCCCACTCTATTAGAAATCCGCTCACCTCGGTGAAAATGAGGCTCTTTACCCTGGAGCGCACGCTCTTGCTTTCGACTGCCCAGAAAGAAGACTTTGAGGTTATTTCCGAGGAGATCCGCCATATAGATACAATAGTCGGAAACTTCCTCGAATTCTCCAGGCCGCCCAAACTGAAGATTCAAAAGGCGAGTCCGTCGGAGGTGGTCGACATGGCCGTGCAGCTTCTCCGCCATCGAATCGATTCTTATGGAGTTACTCTCGAAGTGATGAGAGAGCGGAAACTTCCCGACGTCGACTGCGACCCCGAGCAACTAAAAGAAGTGCTGGTGAACCTGATCGTGAATGCGTGCGAGGCGATGGGCGATGGAGGGCGCATTCTAATAACCGAAGAAGAAGGGACAAACGATCCGATGGGCAGGGTCGTTGTGATTCGCGTAAGTGACTCAGGACCGGGCATTCCGGAGGCGATAAGGGAGAAAATCTTCGAACCCTTCTACACTACAAAACAGGAAGGCACCGGGCTTGGATTGAGCATAGCAAACCGTATTATCCATGAACACAAAGGCTGTCTCAGCGTTAAATGCCGCCCCCGTAAAGGCGCCGTTTTCACCATCACCCTTCCGTGCCAGGAGGAGGGAGCTTGGCTGCGATCCTTATAGTTGATGACGATC
>OMSV01000027.1 GCA_900290385.1 Syntrophobacter sp. SbD2
CGAAAGGGTTGCGGCTGCAACCATACCGGTCGCAACGCAGTCGCCGTGCTTGAGCCTGAAGCCGGTGACTTTCTCCAGCGCGTGGCCCACAGTGTGACCAAAGTTCAACACCCGCCTGCGTCCGGATTCTTTCTCGTCGGCCTGTACGATTCGGGATTTAAGCAGACAGCTTGCGGAGATGACTCTCAGCAACGCATCGGGTTCCCGTTTTTTGATGGCGTCGGAGCTGTTTTCCACAAATTTCCACAGTACTTCATCTCCGATCATCGCCGACTTGATCACCTCGGACATTCCCTGCCTTAATTCCTCATCGGGCAAAGTGGTTATAAATTCGGGGTCGATATAGACTTGCTTGGGTTGCTGAAAGGTTCCGAGCAGGTTTTTGCCTTCCGGCAGGTCTACTCCCGTCTTGCCGCCGATGCTGCTGTCCACCTGGGCAAGCAGGGTCGTGGGGACCTGAAAACACTGAATGCCGCGCATATAAATCGACGCTAGAAAACCGGCCGTGTCCCCGGTTACTCCCCCGCCGACCGCTATAATTGCACTGTCGCGATTGGCCCCTGCGTTTACGAGCCTCCTTGCGAGAAACTCTACAGAGGCGAGGCGTTTATCGGATTCGGATGCTGTAAACAGGATAACCGGGCCGTCCTTCTGAACGGGCCAACCCAGATCGAGAGCTTTGCGTCCCCAGAGCGACCATACCGCCTCATCCCATATCCAGTACGCGGAGCGGCCTCCAAGGGCTGCATCGAGGGCGCCCGGAAGGCTCTCCATAACGTCTTCTCCCATTAATATTTCCGACACATAGGGAGGAGTTCCACCCATGGCGATATTGATTTTCATTGCCGATCAGCCCTCCCCGCCTTCAGAAGTTTGCTCTTGTGGCGGCCGCGCGCACTCACAGTGCAGGCTTTCGATCTCCGCACAATTATCTGCACGCCCGGCGCCACACGCCGAGCAAGACGAACATACGGATGACTCCGACCGGTACGCCCGCGAATAATATCTAATCAAATACACCAAAACCGCTGCTACGATCATCAGAGTCAGTGCGATCTGCCACATCCGATAACTCCTATCATAATCCGAGCCATACCCGCCCCCGGTAAACAAGCGCCGATACGATGAACGCCGTCAGAGTGTTGAAGACCATTGAAAAAAGTCCCCATTTCCAGGTAGACTCCCGGATAATACAGGTTACCGTAGCAAAACAGGGCGCGTATAACATAATAAAAATAATAAGCGAAAAAGCTTTTAGCGGACTCCAGGACGGGTCGGCCGCCAAGCGGCCGCTTAGAGGTATTTTTTCCCCTCTTCTGCTCCGTCCCAGCGAGTACGCGGTACCCATTGTCGATATTATAATCTCTTTTGCAGCAATCCCGGAGAGCAGAGCGACATTAGTGCGCCAGTCAAATCCATTTATCGAGGTAACCGAAGTGAGTCCGGACCCTATTCGTCCCGCAATCGACTATTTCAGGGCCGCCTGGGCTTCCTCATTGTCAATCTCCTCGATGCGTGCGCCAAGGCGCGCTAGCGAACCGGCGCCCCAGGCCAGAATGGAAGCCCGTTTCTCATCATAGACCTTTCGTTTGCTCTCCGGAAGCCCGGGGAAAGACATCAGCGCCCAGAAGACGATCGAAATGGCCAGGATAATCGTACCGGCTTTGCGGATATACTGCCACGCCCGCTCCCAGGTATGGATGAGAAGCCCCTTGAATGTGGGCAAACGGTATGGAGGCAGCTCCAGCAGGAAAGGCGTGCTCGGCCCCCGGAGAATGGTCGAGCGGATCAGCTTTGCGATGAGCAGGGCGGCGACCCACGACAGAACGGTCAGAAGGAACATCACCTGAGCCTCTTTTGCCGAGAAAAAAGCCGCGATAAGCATCGCAAAAACGGGCAGCTTGGCCCCACAGTTCATGAAAGGCGCGGTGATGAGTGTGGCGATACGCTCGCGCGAGCTTCTGAGGGTCCTCGCTGCAAGCACTCCGGGAACAGCGCAGCCACCGGCGATCCCCCCCGAAATTATGTAGGCCATGACAGAGCTGCCGTGCAGTCCGAAGGTGCGGAAAACGCGGTCGAGCATATAGGCCACTCGAGCCAGGTAGCCCGTATCCTCAAGAATTGCGATACCAAAGAACATGAACAGTATCAACGGCACAAACCCAAGGACCCCGCCCACCCCGTCGATCACGCCCGAAACGATCAGCGACTTGAAAGGCCCGGGGGGCAAAGAAGAGTCCGCGAGTCTTCCCAGCTCGGAAAAACCTGCTTCCAGCCATCCCACAGGGACCTTGCTGTATGTGAACGTGAATGTATAGACGGCGTAAATTATCAGCATCATGAGGACGGGGCCGAAAAAACGATTAATGAGCACCCGGTCGAGCTGATCTGTGAGGTAGAGCCGGTCGGTTTTGTGGCTCTGCTTGACGACCCCTCCTTTGAGCAAAGCCGCGATGAAGCCGTAGCGGTGATCGGCGATAATGGCTTCAGGATAGCTGTCCAGGGTTTTCTGCAGGTGCTGCGAAACTTGTTCGGCAAGTACTTCGAGTTTGCCCGAAAGGGCCGGGTCCTTTTCCCTCCCTTTTCGAATTACCTCCACGTCGGCTTCAAGGTATTTGAGGGCCGTCCAACGGGCCGGGTGCGAATCCGTGAGGAAACTGCCGGACCCGATCAGCGCTTCCATTTTGTCGAGAACGGGGTCTATGTCCGGTCCATAAGAAATGTAGAGGGGGTCCCAGACCGCACCCTTTTGCACCAGTTGCGCGGCTGCCTCGAGCAGCTCCTCTTTGCCACTGCCCGTGCGCGCAACCGTGGGTATAACCGGCACCCTCAACCTGCGCCCGAGTTCTTCGGGATTTATTTCCAACCCCCTCGCGGTTGCCATGTCCACCATGTTCAAAGCTATCAGCACTGGAATGCCGAGTTCAAGGAGTTGGACCGTAAGGTATAGATTTCGATCGAGATTGGATGCATCGACTATATTGATGACCGCTCTGGGGCGGTCCTGGATGAGATAATTCCGTGCGACGAGTTCCTCGGGAGAATAGGCGGTAAGCGAATAGGTCCCGGGCAGGTCAACCAACTGGATTTCTACGTCGTTTACCTGGCAGTATCCTTCNNTTTTTTCGACCGTTATTCCGGGGTAGTTTCCAACATGGCGCCGCGCGCCGGTGATCGCGTTGAAAAGGGTGGTCTTCCCGCAGTTCGGATTTCCCGCCAACGCGATCAGGTTTTCCCGCCCGTGAGCCATTAGATTTCTTCCACCTCTGCCTCGATATAATCGGATTCGCTGTTGCGAAGGGTCAAGGTAAAATTTCTGAGCCGGATTGCCACCGGGTCCTTCAGAGGCGCGCGGCCCTGAACCTGGAACGGAGTTCCCGGAACCAGCCCCATGTCCCGAATGCGGCGGCCGATTTCACCCGAAGCCGTAACGCGGTGGATTGTTCCTTTCTGTCCCTTTGCCATTTTGCGCAAAATAACAATGGCCATGAGCAAATCCTCTGGTTCGCCGGAAAATTAGGGGCGCCTAACATTTGCCGGAAAAAGAAACGGCGTCTCTTCGCCGTCAACTCTTACAGCCCTATGCGGAAGGGATTACAAAAATCTTGTCGGAAATATCTTTCCCCAGACTGAGGACCCCGCCGTTCACACGAACGCATCCCCTGCACAGCAAATGCATCTCGACCCCCGGATGAATTCCCAGCGCGGCTATCCGCGCACACAGCCCACGTTCCCCCTGGACACAGGCAACTTTGAACTTCTTTCCGGACTCGGCCTGGTACAGAGGCGTCAAGACGCACTCAAGACTTGACGGCCGGTCGCAGCGTGTGCAAAGGTTGTTTTCCGCAGGGCTTAGCATCATCGATGACCTCTGGATCTGTGAAGACGATAATTAGGTACACCAAACATTTCACACTGTCAACAGCTTTTTTCGTACTGACGCATACATTTAAGATATCCCAACAAAGGGCTTGTCCGTAAATAAGCCTTTTAGGGATTGCGCCGGATTTTGAGACTTATTTGGTCGTGAAGATTGAGCAAAACCGCAGGCGTAGCTCTGGACTACGTCGATAATTTTGCGATTGAGGAGCGGCCAAAGCCGGCCAAAAGCCGGATGCGAGCGCAAAGGTTTTATTTACGGACAAGCCCTAGCGAGGAGACTGGCATCAAGTGGATTCAAAACGGTTTTGCCGGCAAATCGAATTTCTGGTTGAAATTGACAGGCTCAAGAGCATAGTGCGCCAGTCCCTTCTGATGGATGGGTCGAGACAAGAGGATTCCGCCGAGCATTCATGGCATCTGGCGCTCCTGGCGATGGTGCTGGTGGAACACTCCAAGGCGCCGGTCAATCTTTTTCGAGTACTTAAGATGATCCTGGTCCACGACCTTGTTGAAATCGATGCCGGAGACACCTACTGCTACGATGAAGAAGCAAACAGGAGCAAGGATGAGCGCGAGAAAAAGGCGGCGGACCGGATTTTCAGTCTTCTGCCTCCGGATCAGGCCGTTGAATTTCACTCCCTCTGGGAGGAGTTCGAATCCAGGCAGTCGGCGGATGCGGTTTTTGCCGCCGCCCTGGACAGGTTCAGCCCCTTTTGAACAATTTCAGGGCGGGTGGTGTTATGTGGCAAAAACACGGGATAAGAAAAGAACAGATTTATTTAAAAAATAGCCCCATGGAGCAGGGTTCGCCGGTTCTGTGGGAGTATGCGGAAAGAATGATCGAAGATGCAATCGAAAAAGGCTGGATCGGCCAATGACACATCGCGGGGCATGGAGATTTTTTCACGCTCAGGGCGAGATCCTGTCCATTCCGACCTCCGCTATCCGGCTTCTGTAAGGGTAGTCTCCTGGATTTTGTATGATTTTGGCATGGCATGGTTTTCCATGGTCGTCCTGACCGCCTATTTCATACTTTATTTCAAGGAGGTCATAGTCGGAGAAAAAGGTTACGCCGATTTCCTGTGGGGTGTATCCATATCCACGGCCATGGCGGTTTCCGTCCTCCTTTCGCCGCTCTTGGGGGCAGCCGCCGACGCAAGTGGAAAGAAAAAGAGCTTCATGGTTGCGTTCGCCACCATATCCATAGTGAGCGTCTTTTCTCTCTATTTCACAGGGCCGGGCCAAAAAGCGTGGGCTGTATTTCTCGTCAGCGCCGGATATGTGGGCTACACGCTGGCGATGACTTTTTACAATGCTTTTCTTCCGGAGATAGCCGGTCGGGGCTCCATCGAGAAGTTATCCGGAATCGGCTGGGGGCTGGGCTATATCGGCGGGCTTACGGCCCTGGTCTGCATGGCCTTCATGGTCCCGAACGT
>OMSV01000014.1 GCA_900290385.1 Syntrophobacter sp. SbD2
ATGAATCTGAGGGCGGCTGAATTCATGCAGTACCGAAGGCCGGTTGGCGGCGGTCCATCATTGAACACATGTCCAAGGTGTGAATCTCCGTGCCTGCTTCTAACCTCGGTCCTCACCGTGAATAAACCCCGGTCCGTTTTATCCACAATATTGTCCGGCTCAAGAGGCCGCGTAAAGCTTGGCCATCCGGTCCCGGAATCATACTTGTCGAACGAACCGAAAAGCGGCTCGCCCGAAACGATGTCCACATAGATCCCTTCCTTTTTGTTATCCCAATACTCATTTAGAAACGGCGGTTCGGTGCCACTCTTCTGAGTCACCTTGTATTGCATATCGGTGAGCTTCTTTCGAAGGGTCTCATCATCGGGTTTCGAGTAATTGACCTCGTGCATGGCTGATTTGGCGGTTTCCGGTTCCGATTGAGCGATGTCCATATCCTTACCCCTTACTTTTGTAATAAATTGATCCCGTCCGGACATAAACCTGTAATACTTGTAGCGCACAGGATTTTCCCTGGAATAGCCCTGGTGGTATTCCTCCGCCCTGTAGAATTTCGAAAAAGGCACGATTTCAGTAACAATAGGCTTATCGAAACGGCCGGAACTCTCCAGTTTGCGCTTTGACTCTTCGGCCGCTGCCTTCTGCCCATCATCATGATAAAAGATGACGCTGCGGTACTGCTCGCCCCTGTCCACGAACTGACCGCGAGGGTCCGTGGGGTCTATATGTTTCCAGAAGAAGTCCAGAAGTTCCTCGTAGCTTACTTTTGCGGGGTCGTAAACGACCTGAACGGCTTCCACGTGTCCCGTTGTCCCGGACGAAACCTCTTCATACGAGGGATTATCCTTGTGCCCGCCCGTATAGCCCGATATGGCTTCAACGACTCCGTTTACTTTTTCGAAATCGGATTCGACACACCAGAAACATCCCCCGGCAAATGTGGCTCTCTGTAACCCGGTATCTTCTTCGCCGGCCAGACTCTCTTCGGCCTGCTTGCCTTTCGAAGATTCCAATCTCAGCAAGACAAGTCCTGCCAATACGATTAATGCTGTCAGAAAGATCGGTTTCATATCAATATCTCCCCTCAGTTTACGGCCCCATGGTTTCCACTATGGGGCCGATTAAGTTTAACTCCCGTTAGGACTAAAGTAATTCCTGGAGGTAATGAAAGCGTCAGGGGAATGTAAAGATTAGGTTAGATAACGATCTCGATTGGGAGATTTTTCAGCTGAACGGGGATAAACATAGTTTGAGCAAACTCGGATGTGATGCAGCGAAAAGGAGGGTTTACTTAAACCCCGCTCCGCCCGTTGTGTTCGACGGCGGCAGCCACGCAAGCTTGCGGGAAAGCAGCAGGAGTTTTAATGTATGCGTCGGATGGCCAATCGACCGGTGAAAAAACCTGAGGATGAAACTCATGGCAAAACAAGGCCCCGTTCTCATTGTTGAGGATGACAATAAGACCGCTTCGCTGATCAGCCTCTATCTCGAGCGCGAAGGATACGAGACCGTGCTTGCCTTCGATGGTGTCGAAGCTTTGAAGCTGGTCAGGCAGAAAAATCCTGTGGTTGTCATCCTTGATCTCATGCTGCCCAGGCTTGACGGCTGGGAGGTGTGCCGCCGGATACGGGAATTTTCGGATGTCCCGATTCTGATGCTCACGGCAAGAGGCGAGGAATTCGACCGGGTCCTCGGGCTGACAATTGGCGCTGATGATTATGTGGTTAAACCGTTCAGCCCTCGAGAGCTTGTCGCGCGAATCAAGGCGGTGTTGAGACGAACGAGTATTAGCGCCGGGGAAAGGTCCGATAATCTCAAGATTGGGGGGCTGGTGCTCGATACTCATAAGCACGAAGTTACGGTGGATGATCGCCCCATTGTACTCACTCCATCGGAATTCAAGCTTCTTCGATTGCTCATGAATGCACCAGGACGGCTCTTTACACGAGAACAGCTTCTGAACGCGCTTTACCCTCAGGGTGAGCAGGTGGTTGATAGAGTGATAGATGTGCACATAGGCAATCTCAGGCACAAACTCGAAAAAGACGCCGCCAACCCACGATACATATTGACAGTACGAGGTTTCGGGTACCGGATTGCCCAAGACAATCAAAAGGAGCCTTCCCAATGAAACAGGGCATGCTCTTGAAACTGCTGGCAATCAATGTACCTGTGGTCGCACTGGTAATACTTGTCCTCTGGCTGGTTCTCGACACTCTCGCAGCCGATTACTTCATGGTGCTCATGAAGGAGTACAGGATCAGTCCTACTGATGCGCACCAGATGTTCATCCACTCCGTACACCGCTATCTTCTTTGGACCAGTATGGGCGCACTGGTCCTGGGCACACTGCTGAGCCTCCCGCTTATTCAAATGGCGCTGCGGCCGCTTTACCATATGATAAAAACAACCCGCCTCATTGCCAGGGGTGATTATTCCTCCAGAGTGCGGGCAGCTTCTCGCGATGAGATCGGCGAATTGGCAAAAGCTTTCAACCAGATGGCCGCAAGCCTCCAACGCGTCGAACAACTCAGACGGGACATGGTTTCCGATGTCGCCCACGAGCTTCGCACACCTTTAACAAACATCAGGGGATACCTCGAGGCGCTTCAAGACGGTGTTGTCCCACCGACGCAGGAAACCTTCCAACTGCTTCTGGAAGAAACACTGAGACTGATTTCCCTCGTGGAAAACTTGCTCCAGTTGGCCCGGGCCGATGCTGCAAGATTGAGTCTTGACTTGGAGGAAACAGATATCGCTGAACTGGCCTCACTTGCTTTGAGAAAATTCGATCTGGAATTCAAACAGAAAGATATCCAGGTCACGGCGCAACTGGGTGAAACCGGAGTTGCGGTGCCGGCCGACCGTGAAAAACTCAGCCGGGTGATAGAAAACCTTCTGAAGAACGCTTTGCAGTATACGCCCGAAGGTGGGTCCGTATCGGTCCGTACAGAGATCTCCGGCCAGGAGCTGAAATTCTTGGTCGAAAATAGCGGCCCGGGGATAGAAGCCAAAGACCTGCCATTTATTTTCGAGCGTTTCTATCGAGCAGAAAAATCCCGATCCAGAGACTTTGGAGGCACTGGAATAGGGCTCGCCATAGTAAAGGAGATCCTTGAAGCCCACGAAGGCAAAACAGGAGTGGAAAGCGCTCCAGGCAGAACCCTGTTCTGGTTCAGCCTGCCTCTCGGGGATCGCACGCAGCTAAGCAGGACTGAGGACTGAGCAAAAGCGGCGAGACCACCCACCCGCGATACGGGGCGGAAGCGGGAGGCCTCCTGATCGATTAATTCTTTACCGTATCTTGATCTTTTCCTTAAAATTTCCTCACCTTAAATGGTTACCTTTGAGGCAACCCGGACAATCAGCGGTCATCAGACATACGGTTTGAATACAAAAAAAAGGTAGGGCTTCCGGGCGAACGGAGAGAACACAAATGACTTCCTTGCCAAAGAGACTGACCGAGTTTGCCTTTGCTCCGAGGAGCAGGATCGTCTGGCTGGGTTTTTTCTGGGCAGCGCGCTTTGTCCATATAACCCTCCTGCCGAAGACGGAACGCAACAAATCAAACAGGGGGAAATCATGAATAGTCCATCAGAAATCCCGGCAAACATGGACAATCAACACCTCGCCCGCCCAGCTGCGGCGACTGGGGAAATCGAAACCGCGACTTTTGCTCTTGGCTGATTTTGGGGTGCTGATGCCCAGTTTGGCAGCATCAAAGGAGTGATTCGTACGCGGGCCGGCTACACAGGCGGCAATAAGGAAAATCCAACCTACCACGCTTTGGGTGACCATGCCGAGAGCATAGAGATCGACTATGACCCGGCCGTTATTTCATACGGGGAATTACTTGAAATCTTTTGGAAGAGCCATGATCCGGGAAGCAACCCGTGGTCGAGGCAGTATATGTCGGCAGTATTCTACCACAATGAAGAACAGGAAAAGCTGGCCGTTGAATCCATGAAACGGGAGGAGGCAAGGACACACAGGAAGATATACACTGAGATATCTCCTGCCGCCAGGTTCTATATGGCGGAAGACTATCACCAGAAGTACTACCTGAGGCAGAGGCCGGAATTGATAAGAGAACTAATGGCTATATATCCGTCCAATGAAGACTTTCTGAATTCTACGGTCGCAGCGCGGCTGAACGGCTATCTTGCCCTGAAAGGCCCCTACACGGCCCTTCAGGCGGAGCTGGGAGATCTGCTGCTGCCCGGGGAAAGCAGAAAGCTGCTGGATATTGTCAGAGGCCCTGACCGTTGATCGTTCGGTCCAGGCAAGCGGCGGGCTGGAGGTTCAGTGTCTTTTTCAAGAACCGTTAGTTAAGCCCGGCGCCATCCTGGATTGACATTGGGGATTACGGTGCTTAGATGTGGCGCATGAAAATGCGGTTCACAGTTCAAAGGCTTATTAACATCTGACACAGTATGCTTTTCTGCGTAATTACGGGCCGCTGCACCTAATTCGAGAGGGGGTGAATCCAGCCAATTGCTGATCTAGAGTACTGTCGAATGGAAAGAGTCGCAGGTCCGTCATAAAGTTTCGGTTTCACATCAACGTAAGATAAGGAGATTTTAAATGCAAAATCGCAGCAGGTTTTTGGCAATTTCTTTAGTCGTTTTTCTCTCACTCGGCATCTTCGCCGTAGCTGGATATGCTGCTGAGGACCAGTCAATGCAGGCAGGTAAGACGGCGATCATGGAAGGCGCCAAGAAGATGATGGAAGGTAACAAAATGATAATGGATATAGCGGCCAAAAAAGGAATGAAAGACGCAGACTTTACGGCGGCTGAAAAGATGATGACGGACGGCTATGCCATGGTGACCAAAGGCGAAAGCATGATGACCGGCAGCACGATGGACGAAGGCAAGAAAATGGTGGGCAAAGGCACAAAAATGATGCTGGATGCGCAGATAATGACGACCGCCGCTGTTAATAAGAAGGGCATTTCCTCAGATTGTATGAACGCTTCTGAATTGTGCGCGTATGGCGAATACAAGATAAAAGAAGGTGGGTTGGATTGGTTTTTTGGCGGCGCTACCGGCTATTAGCAGTAACACTGCCCGCTCCAGCATGAGGATCGGGCGCCTTACGGAATTCCAAGCCCCCTTCGGCAACTCTTCGCAATCCGAAGGGGGCATACACCGCCCAGTGTGATACTTAGCGCGTTGGACAGCCTATGTATCGGTTACCCCGAATTTCCTCTTCCTGTCGGCCCAGTTCCGACCATGTTGAAACCTTTTTCAGACGGAGATCGAAATGAGACGCCCTGACTTTAGGTCCTTCCTTGCGGCATGCCTTATCGTGATTCTTGC
>OMSV01000034.1 GCA_900290385.1 Syntrophobacter sp. SbD2
TAAGTTTCGCTCGCGGCGTTCCGCTCGCCGGTCTGCCGCCGATCCGGAAAGACGAAGCGGCGGACAAGGGGACTCGCATCGGCCTTTACGGGTTTCTCGACCGCGTCCGCGCAGGATCGCCGGCATACCGGATCGAAATGCTTCTGGTCCATGAGGCTAACCCGTTGTATAGCATGCCGCAAAACAAGCTCTTCAATGAAGCACTGAAAAAAGTGCCGACGCTGGTTTCGTTCTCCTCTTTTATGGACGAGACAGCGGCCCAGGCCGATCTTATACTGCCGAACCACACCTCTTTCGAACGCTTCGATGACGTAGTGGGTATTCCATGGGCGCCTTTTTCGTACTACGCTCTCAGCACGCCCATACTGAAGCCGCTGCTGAATACCAGGCACACAGGGGAGGTGCTTCTGGCGCTGGCGGGCGGTATTGGAGGTTCAGTGGGCCCTTCCATGCCGTGGAAGAGCTATGAAGAATACCTCAAATTCAGGATTGAGGGCCTTGCCCAATCTCGGAAAGGAGCGGTCGCCGATAAGCCGGATGTCCCAATCATGAAGCTTTCTGCCGCTGAATCCATTCAGCCGAATTTCACCGATGGCGCACAGCTTTGGAAAAAGCTCAAAGCCGGTTATTGCTGGTATGACTCGCCGGCCGCAATTGCCGGTTTCCAGACCGTTTCGGGCAAACTGGAGCTTGCCTGCCAGTCAATCGGGATCAAGGGCGCCGCCGTGTCCGATGATAAGCTTTATCTGCCTCATTTTAAACTTCTAAACCTATCCGGAGATGAGAGCGAGTTCCCGCTGCTGCTGGTTACCTACAAGCCTTCGTTTACCGCCGGCGGCTATCTGCCGAACCCGCCTTTCATGAACAAGCTGATTCCCAATTCAGTTCTCAAGGGTGCGGATGTGTTCATCGAATTGCATCCCGATACGGCTGCCAAACTCGGGTTTTCGCAAGGCCAGCTTGTTTCCCTGCAAACGACTCAGGGGGAAGCGACAGTGCGGGTAAATGTTTCTGCGGCGGCTCGCCCCGGGGTCGTTTACCTTTCCGTGGGGCTGGGGCACAACGCCTACGACGACTACGTTCAAAACAAGGGTGTAAATGCGAACAGTTTGATGGAAGTTCAACTGGATCCTGTGGGCGGTATTGGGACTGTGTGGGCTTGCCGCGCTCAACTGCGTCGCGTGTAAGGGGGTAATCAGTGAGTGAAAAAGAACATGCCGAAGGCGGTGTTCGTTTTGGGATGGTGATCGACCTGGACAGGTGCACGGGCTGCGGCGCATGCAGCGTTGCATGCCAGGCCGAAAACAATATTTCTTTCAGGCCGGACGAATCTAACAAACTGCGTTCCATAACCTGGATGTCAATATCCCAATTAAACAACGGCGGGAATTACCCTGATTACAAATATGCCTTCCTGCCTCGTCCGTGCATGCATTGCGACTCGCCTCACCACGCACCCTGCACCTTTGTCTGCCCTGTCAATGCGACAACACGGGACGAGAACAACGGGATCGTTACGCACATTTATCCACGCTGCATCGGATGGAGGTACTGCATAGTAGCTTGCCCGTATCATTCCAGGGCTTTCAACTGGTGGGACCCCAAATGGCCCGAGCCTATGGAAAGCATGCTGAGTCCGGAGGTGAGCACCCGGATGCGAGGTGTAGTGGAGAAATGCACATTCTGCCATCATAGGCTTCTTAAGGCTCGATCGAAGGCCTACAAGGACGGGACCGATCCCGACAAGGCGACATACACCACCGCCTGCGCTGATGCCTGCCCCGCGAGGGCCATAACTTACGGCAACCTGAGGGACCCGCACTCTGATGTGGCCAGGCTGTCAAAGGACCCGAACGCGTTTCGAATTATTGAAAAACTTCATACCGAGCCAAAGGTTTTCTACATCAGCACGCAGGACTGGATAAGGAATCTTTCCGATAAACAGGATAGAAAATCAGCGCAAATCTGATTTCATTGGCTACGAGGGGTAGAGAATGGATAGAGCACTGATTCCAGAAGGATTGAAGCGTTGCCCGCTTCCGATTTTCGGGCTCTGGACACTGCTTCTGGTTGTAGTGATCGGCTGGGGCATACTGGCTGGAGGCGTGGTGCTTCTAAAGGCCATGAATGTTACCGGACTAAATGACTATTTCGGCTTCGGGGCTTACATTACAGCAGACCTAGCCATTATCGCGCTCGGCGCCGGGGCTTTCTTTTCCGGCTTTCTCTACTACGGACTGTCCCGTTTCTTTCCTGCGCTCAAGGAACTCGGGAAAATAATAAATCTTGCGGTTGTCGTGGGTTTCGTATGCTACACGGGGGCGTTGGCGATCCTTCTGCTCGAAATAGGGCAGCCGTTGAGGGGCTGGTTCGGATACTGGCACGCAAATGTCCACTCAATGCTGACCGAAGTTATATTCTGCATCAGTTGTTATGCTATTGTCCTGATCATCGAATATGTTCCGCTAATTATCGAGAACCGAAAGCTCGGCGAAGTGAAGTCGCTCGGAGTGTTCGGGCACAGCATGCACGACCTGATGGCCATATTCGCTCTCACCGGCACCTTCCTGAGCTTTTTCCACCAGGGATCTCTGGGCGGCGTCGCCGGCGTCCTGTTCTCCAGGCCCTATGTGTACAGAACCGGACTTTTTATCTGGCCCTGGACATTCTTTCTTTTCATTCTCTCGGCAACAGCTTCCGGACCGGCTTTCACCGCCCTTATCTGCCGGAGCATCGAAAAAATCTCGAAGAAGAAACTGGTGGACAGGAGCGTCTATGAGCTGATCGGCAAGATCGAAGGCGTGCTGCTGGGCGTCTACATGGTGCTGAAGATTGCTGATACTGCTTATTGGGGTTTTGTTCAGTCACCCCGATTCGGTTTGACCCTGGGGGATTTTTACTGGGGCCCATACGGAATCTGGCTGCTGATAGCCGAGATTGGCGTCTGCGGCGGTCTTCCCGCCCTGATCCTGCTTTCGCCCGCAGGCAGAAGCAGCAATCGGCTGCTTTTCGGCGCCTTTTTACTCGACATTATCGGCGTGTCGATCAATCGCTTCGTAATGACTATCCCGGCCATTGCAGCTCCCGTGATGCCCTTCGACAAATGGCAAGTCTATGTTCCGACTCTCTATGAAATTGCGCCAATCCTTGCGATGCTTGCCTATTGCGTGATGATAATTTCGCTCTCATACAGGTATCTGCCCCTGTTCCCCCGGGAAAAGGAACTTAACCGCGTCTAGAGTGCAGCGTCAACTAGGTTCCGATAGCCAGGCCCTACCGCCCCTCATGCCGGCGAAAGCCGGTACAGGTAACGTCTATAGGGGTTTTTCGCCCTGATGTGGGGATTCCAATCCTTTTTCACATCACCCTCCCTCGTGCCGGGTTCACGATATTCATGTCCATGCTTATCTTAGGGTAGCGTCCGTCGATCCTGAACGATATGGCGGAATCCTTCTTTAGTGGGGAACATTTAGAAATGTGGTTCCGGCGCTCAGCGAGAAGAAAAAATGAAGAGCACGAATCCGAGGCGGCCAAACGCGGGGCAGATCGCGAACCTGCGATAGATAAGGGCATCCATTACCTCTTCATGATCATCGGGATCCAGGTCTTGTTCGTTTTTGGGATCATGGGGGTAATCATGTTTATTGGTAAGGTTATCTCGACGCCCGGATGGGTCTTTCTGATCATGTTTGTGCTATTTGCGGCAAGCATGATCTATATATACAGGAAAGCAAAAAAGCAGATCAAAAGAGTAAGCGAATCGTTTAGCAAAGCGGACAAGAACTACGAAATCAACATAATGGGTGGAATGCTCACTATGAGGATAGAACAGAACCCGAACGCTCCGAAGCTTCTTGAGGCCGCATTTTCAGCGTCCGCCGAACCCGTCATCGATGCAGAAACGACAGAGGCTGCCCCCGCTCGGAAGCGTGCTCATCTGTTTTGAACCGCACCGATGAGAGGAACTCTTCCGCCGGATTTTTGCTTACGACTGTGTCTTTCAGCCAGTTGTAATCGTCTTTTTCTGGATGATCCACATTGAAGTGCAGCCCCCGGCTCTCCTTTCTCTGAACGGCGCACCGGATAATAAGTTCAGCCACCAGAGCAAGCCCCTGAAGTTCTACCAGGTCGCTGTTGAGCGGAATTTTCGGCATATGCTCCTTTAATTCCATCCTTATCTGACGGATGTGGGTCAGGGCCAGGGCAAGCCGCTTGTCCGTCCTCACAATACCGACGTAGTTCCACATCAGGCGCCTGATGACATCCCAGTTATGCGCTATCATGACCATCTCATTGTTTGAGAAATTCTGATTGGCGATTTTTATGGGGCTGTCAGGCACGTCGGGAAGAGTGCGGCTTCGCCACGAATGGATTTGTTCTGAACACTCTGCGGCCGCAACGTGCGCGAAAACCATGGCTTCCAGCAGCGAATTACTGGCCAGGCGGTTTGCCCCGTGCAACCCGGTACAGGCGCACTCGCCAAGAGCATAGAGGTTCCGGATCGTTGTACGTCCCGAAGAGTTAGTGACGATCCCACCACACATGTAATGGGCGGCGGGAACGACCGGAATAGGGTCTTTGGTGATATCGATGCCCAGTGACAGACATCTCCGGTAGATGTTCGGGAAACGCTCTTTGAGGAAATCGCCGTCCCTGTGGCTGATGTCCAGGAAAACGCAGTCATCTCCTGTCGTCTTCATTTCCGTGTCTATCGCGCGGGCCACAATATCGCGAAACGCAAGGTCCTTGAGCACATGATATTTCTCCATGAAGACCCGCCCGCGGCGGTCGATCAGTCTGCCTCCCTCGCCGCGGACCGCTTCGGAGATCAGGAAGTTTTTGGCCGCCGGATGATACAGGCAGGTAGGGTGAAACTGAACGAATTCCAGGTTTGCCAGTTTTGCGCCTGCCCGGTACGCTATGGCGAGCCCGTCCCCGGTTGCTACGTCGGGATTGCTCGTATAAAGATAGACTTTCCCGGCCCCCCCGGTGCACAGCAACACAGCACTTGCCACGAAGGCATGAATCTGTTCTGCGGCTATATCAAGG
>OMSV01000072.1:0-6633 GCA_900290385.1 Syntrophobacter sp. SbD2
TCAATAGACAGGACAAGTTGCTTGAGCTTCATAAGATCCTTTCCTTTCCGGGGACATCAGGTGAAGAATTTGCGCCGTAGAACTCTGCGGTACAATCCTGTCTTCGCGCGGTCAAGCCGAAAGCTTTATGACCGGCATGCAGCCGGCCGCGCGTTCAGGGGCAGTCTACTCAAAACTGACAACTAACAACTGAAAACTNNGCTTGTCCGTAAATAAAACCTTTGCGCTCGCATCCGGGATTTGCGCCTTGCTCGAAGACCGGCGATCTCAGCTACAATACGGCTATACTGTAGCTTTAATCGCGTTGTGATGTCAATACTGATTTGACCTGTTACGAAAAGTTCATCGCGGGCATGGCCCACCCCGGATCCGGTCCAGGGGAAGAACGGGACCTCCCCTCATAGACTGGTCGCAGACAGGCCATGGAGGGAGTGCAGAAAAAAAGCTTTGTTGGAATTGAGCAGTTCCGAATTGAGGGCTTGAGGAATGAATTCCTCAAGCCCTCAATTTTGAAGACAGGATTTGCAGAATTAACGGAAATGGCTATTTCCAAGCCTGAGCCACCTATGACACATTCCATGTGGAGCACCTACACTCAACAGATGAACCGCACATTTTGAGAATGGCAAAGGTTAACACGGAGGAGAGATGTCTGAAATCGTCAGGTTGCAGCCCTCACCATGCGATACAGGACAGATATCACCAGTCTCAGTTAATACTTTTGTGAAGTGCCGGTCATGCAGGACGGTCAAGTTCCTTTCTGACACCCAGTCCAAGTTCTGCCAATACATAGGGTTTTTTCACGTAGGCCCCCGCTCCCAATGCCCGAGCTCTACTCACCCGTTTCGTTTCAGAAAAACCACTGACAATGATCGCCCTCTGATGTGTATGGATTTCAAGTATTTTGGCATAAGTGTCGAGACCATCCATGCCGGGGCCCATGATCATATCTAGAACGACCAAATCAACCGCGTTTTGCTTGAGATACTCCACCGCTTCTTTGCCACTGGAAACACTGAAAACGTTGTAATTCAGATTAATGAGCATCGTGGCGGCAAGTTCCCGCTGCTCTTTAACGTCATCCACGATCAGGATGGATTCACCGTTGCCCATGTATTCAGCGGCGGATATGGAAACCTGCTCCAGGGATATTTCTTCTCTTGTCACTGGAAAATAAAGGGTGAAAATGGTTCCTTTGCCTTCTCCACTTTCCACATTGATATATCCCAGATGATCCTTGACCGTACCCCAAACCACAGCCAATCCCAGACCTGTCCCGCTGCGCCCCATGACTTTTTTCGTATAGAAAGGTTCGAATATGCGCTTCATATCTCTGGCTGGTATCCCTTGACCAGTGTCCGATACTGATAGAACGACATAATCCCCCTCCCGTACCTCATCGTATCCGGAAACGGGTTTATCCAGATACCGGTTCAAGGTCTTGATGGTGATTACACCGCCCTCAGGCATGGCTTCAGCGGCATTTGACACCAGATTTATCAGTGATTTGGTGAGATGCACTGAGGAGCCCGATATGTTAAGAAGGTTCGCCTTCAAATCTGTCTTGATCCGGATGTTGGGATGATAGGAAGAGATCCCGGCGAATTCGGGGGAGTTCCGGCATTCGAGGACGATGTTATTAAAGTTCACCACCTTTCTGTTGGAGACCCCCCTCCTCGCCAGAGTCAGAAGATCCTGGACAATGGCGGCTGCCCTCAGTCCACCCTTCATAATCGCCTCGGCTCTTGATTTTACCGAACTTGGCTCACCCAAATCATACAGAAGCAATTCAGAATAGCCCACGACAACACCTAGAACATTGTTGAGATCATGGGCCACTCCACCAGCCAAAGTGCCCAGGGCCTCCATCTTCTCCGCACGCTGCAAACGATCTTCAAGCCTCCTTCGTTCCTCCTCAGCCCGCTTGCGCTCAGTTATGTCACGGGTTATCGACAGCAGGACGTCGTCGTCGTTTATGCGCAAGACTCGCGCCGACATAAGTCCCGTCTTTATTCGGCCGTCCTTTGCACGAAACTCGGCTTCGAGGTTGTCCACAAACCCGGCGCTATGAATTCCGGCAACCAGCCGTTCCCTGTCCGCGGGATCATTCCAGATATTAAGTTCAACGGACGTTTTTCCGATCACATCGTCAGGCGTGTAGCCCATGATCTCGGTGAAGCCCTCATTTATATCGATATACATTCCATCGGAAAGCCGGCTGAGAGTAATCGAATCAGGACTGGTTCGGAAGGCCAAACGAAACTTTTCCTCGCTTTCCCTGAGGGTTTCCTGGGTCAGCCTGCGCTCTGCGATTTCCTGCCTGAGGCTACCGTTCGCCTCCTGCACTTCCTGAAGCAGCTTCAGGTTTTCAAACCTCAACGAAACGCCGGAGACTATAAACCTGCTATTTTTGATCGAAGCCCTGAATAGAGCAGAGAAATAAATGAGAATCAAAAGCCCAAGGGAGTACCCGAATTCCCCTCCCTCCCAGGCGCAACGCACCGCGTAGGGAATCATGGCAGGCCCCATCCAGGCGACCGGGCCGAAACTGAAGGAAGAATGGATTACGGTGACGGCGGCTGCAACGCCCGCTATCACGAGGACTAAAAAAGATGTAAGCTCCGGATGGCCGGCCGGGAAAATGATGAAAGCCGACAGCCCCCATACAGACCCGGAAAACAGTCCCAGGATCAGATAAATTATTTTCCAGTTTTTCCCGATAGAGGGGGCTTCGGCTATTTTGTAAAACCTATGGCTGAAAGCCGTTTCCGCAATTATAACGGACAGAACCATGGATACCCAGACAAGAAGGTTCAAATGGGGCACGACGTTTCGAAGCACACAGGCGACAATCAGGGCCGCTACAAAGGCGGCCCGTGACGCGGGAAGCTGCTGCATCGCAAGACGAACCTGCTCTCTCATAATTTTGCCTGAGAAATCTCTGTCCATTTTGGGCACCCCAATTTCAGGGGCGTTTCGGTTCCGACCTCCCGGACGCATTTTCTCTCCAAATGTGTCTGTACCGCCGTTTATCTGGTCAATTTGGGGTGGTTCAATTTGGGGTCGGACCATGTTAATACCTCGCTGGCCAAAGGTAGAGTGGTCAGAATCGGCCATTTTACAGTCTCAAATTGCTGTTTTTGGCCAGGCAATGCCCCCTTTAATGACGCCCATCAGGTTCACCCGCTTCTTAGCGGCGCTCATGCGTCGAGATGCTCCTCATGACTCGAACTCGCTCCCGGGCACACCTTACTGGCGGATAATCGACTTGAGTGTACCGAAGCGGAGTTCGTCATGGTTTGGAACCGGTACGGTAATCGTTGTGTCTGAAAGCCGCTTTTGCATCACGATATGGCTGCCTCGCTGATGTATTTCCAAAAACCCGTGGCGTGCGAGGATTCTGCAGACCTGCTTCCCGGAGAGATACGGAGCTTACCCAACGGATACCTCCAGTTAGGTCACGTACACTTCCTCATGCAAGCGTGTCTGAATTTCATTCGGAGAGGCAGCTTCGAAAAACAGTTCAACTGCTTCCGGAAGATTGTTTCGAGCCTCCTCGATCGTATCGCCTTGACTGGCAATATCCAGCTCAGTGCAGAGCGACACATACCCGTCTCCCTCACGCTCGATAATAGCTGTAAGTTGCTTCTTCACAAGTGCCTCCCCCCATTCTTGGTACAAAGGATCAACTAACCCTAACAGTCCCATAACATACTACCCGACATCGGCACGGAATCATAGTGGGGGATTACGACTGGAAACTCTTTATCTCTTGCCAAAATGCAGACTCTTCAAATCACCCAAAAGTTCGCATTATGATTCTGAAACTTTGACTATTTAAGCGGCCCGTTTCTCAAGGACAGACATTGAAACTGACCCGCACATGGGATTTTACACGATGCAGAGGATGCAAATTTGGCTGAATGCGTTTGCAGGCATTCGGCGAACGAAGTTTCAAATCTATGTGAACTTATGGGCAACACTAATAGTGGTATCTGCAGGCGAGGATACGGACCTTTTCATCTTTGACTTCATAGACAAGATGGTGTTCGGAATCGATTCGCCGGGACCAGCAGCCGGCGAGTTCATGTTTTAAAGGCTCGGCTTTGCCGGTCCCAAAGAAAGGGTCCCGCTGAATTTCCCTGATAAGCTTAACGATTCGAAGGGCCTTTTTGCGATTCTTTTCAATCCATCAGGCGAGGTCTTCAAACGCATCGGGGTCAAATTCCAAGCTCTTTGCAAACTTTGTCAAAAGGGATACCCTCTTTTCGGTTTTTGGCCTCGATCAGCCGTTTCTTCATCGTCTCGCTTTTGAGCAGCCAGGCGGTCTCCTTTTCAGACTGGATTTCCCGCCATAAATCGATAGGGACGATAACTCCGGTGACGTTGTTGTTTTCATCTGAAATATATTGAATCTGACCCATGCGGGGTCCTCCTTTACTGAATCAAGCAGTCAGTCCTGTGCGACGTAGGTGTTTATGGCCCCGGCGTCTCTAAAAAATATCAAAAATCGAGTTATTTCCTCATACTGCCTCATTATTGGACATTAAAAGGTAATAGTCAAGCTGGACCATCCGTCTACCACATAGGGCGCCGGCAGCTTTTCACGGCCTGTTTCAATGTCCACAGGGAGTCTATGCCGAAATCCGCCATTCTTCTCATCTGCATCTGGAAGATCTGCGCCACGCAGAAAGCATCGGCCATTGCGTTGTGCCGGTAGGACTCTTTGAGGCCGTAGCCGCTCGTGATGCCGCTCAGTGAAAAATCTGCGACTTGGCTGCCGGACTCTTTCCCGAGCCATTCTTCAATAAAGGCAATATCCAGGCACTCTTTTTTCAACTTGCTCCCGATTCGCTTGAAATGCTCTCTCAGGAATTCATGGTCGTACTCGATGGAATGTCCAACGATGATTCCGCCCAAGGCGTCTAAAATCCTGGGGGCAACTTCACCAAAGGAAGGTGCGCCGTCAAGATCATCCTCGCTTAGGCCGTGAAATTTCATTGTTTCCAGCTTGTATTTTTTCGGCTTAACCAGGGTGTAGTACCCCTCATGCACGGCTATTCTGGACCCGAGCATGGGAATGCCGGCAAATGCTATGATTTCGTCCTGCTTCGGGTTTAGCCCCGTGGTTTCCAAATCAACGGCACAGAAACTGGCATGTGCGAGCAACATTGGGTAAACCCCCGTTTTTCATCCAGTACGCGTTCACCTAAGTTCGCTTATAAAATGCTACGCGCCACGAAGAACACCCTTCGGAAGGCTCAGGACAAGCCTTTCGGCAGGTCTGCGCTACCTACGCACTCCCCACTTGCAGAAGCAGAACACGAAGAGCACAAAGGATACACGAAGAGCGCGAAGAAATCACAGAACGAAGCGCTTGATCCCATCTTTTAGACGTTTGACATTAAAATTGATAAGCAGCCCCGTCCGTGCTCGCGTAAATTTCATGTAGGTGAGTAGTTGAGCTTAGTGGACGCTTTGGATCTGTTCCACACTTTTCAATTCCAGGATGAGGGCGTCCTCCACGAAGAAATCCACCCTGTAACCGCAGTCAAGGCGGACTTGTTTATACTCGACAGGCAAGGGACATTGAAGTTTGAAGGCGATCCCGTTCAGCCTCAGTTCGTGAGCCAGACATTGCTCGTAAGTTGATTCCAACAGCCCGGGACCTAAAGCGCGGTGAACCTCTATTGCACACCCAATCACACGATTCGAAAGCTCGTCAAATTCCATCTTTTTCTCTCTTCGCCTCAGCGCTCTTCGTGTATCCTTCGTGCTCTTCGTGACAGGGCAAAATCTTGATCGCGGCTGCGCCTTGAATCAAAAAGGGCTGAACGTGTCGGCGCCCTTCACGTTGTATTTTATCACGAGAAGCTTTTGAAAAGAGGAAATGACTTTGAGGGATTCTTTCAAAATGAGCAGGTCCACCTTTGAGAGGTCTTGTCCCGTGACAATGTTGCCGGGTTTGCTCTCAGTCAGCAGGGACCTCGATTGAAGCCTGAGCCTGAGGTCCTGGAGAAAGCCGTACGACTCGAGAAGATCGTGGCACATCGCTTTTCCGATTATCTGCTGCTCGCTCAGCGCCTCCAGCCGCTCCTTTGTATTGGTGATTTCCACCATGCCGTGACTTACCGCAAGGACCCTCACTCCGTTGACGATCGGGAAGATCCCGTACCCCTTAAGGTTTAGGCCTTTGCTGAGTCCGGTAATGCCGAACATCCCCAGAGGCGGCCGGATCTCGACCGCATCGGCAGCCATCAGCTTCAATGCCGGATCGCTCAGGCTGCCCCTGATCGATTCCGCCAGCTCAGCGAACATGCTCTCGTCGCCGCAGACCGGCCTCATATCCAGGAAGACCGTGAGATACCTTACATGTTCGGGGACAGGGTGACTGAACCAAAGCCTGAAGTAATCCCGCCACGCCGGGAGGCTTTGATTCCACTTCGGATTAGACGCCATGTAACCGCCAGAGCACTCTGGTATTCCTATCCGGATAAGTCCCTCAATAACCGTTCCGGCAAATTCGGACATTTGTCCGCCGGAGTGGATAAGGGCGTTGTCCTGATCGGTTGCAAGGATCTCTTCGTTTCGGCCCAAGCTGCCCATCTGGACCCACAGGAATCCTTCGGCGGG
>OMSV01000072.1:6643-11535 GCA_900290385.1 Syntrophobacter sp. SbD2
GGCCCAAGCTGCCCATCTGGACCCACAGGAATCCTTCGGCGGGCGAATCTACACTTATAAGGTTGATGACTTTGTTGACAATTGCATCGTGAATCGATGAGATCATCATGGTCAGACTGTAGAAGCTCGGACCATTCATGACGAGCTTCGCCAGCGACAAGCGTATCGTCGTGTACACGGCTTTCAGCTCTTCCATGGAAGTTGCCTTAGTTATTCTCCTGAATTGGGAAATCATGGAAGAGGATGGTTCAAACTGAATCTGGACGTCTTTTCTTGTGATTACCCCGAACACCCTGTCTTCTTTGGTTATGACGAGATGATTTACGCCGGATTCGATCATCTCTGTCAGGGCGTCGAATAGAGTTGCATTATGTGGCCTGGTCTTCACCGGATTCGACATGAACCGGGAAATCGGGCCCGAGTGCCCGCCCGCTATGACGGCCCGTCTCAGGTCCTTATGCGTAAATATCCCTATAGGTTTCATAGCGCCATCCACCACCACGATAGAGCTCACACAGTTGCTGTCCATCATGGAAACGGCTTGTTCGACAATGGTATCGGGCCCGCAAACAACCGGGTCTTTGTATATGGCTTTGTCTATATGCGATATGTAGGCCGTCTCATCGAGGATTTCTCCGCGAAGGGCGATTTCTTTGAACGAGCGGAAACGCCTGGCGATAAAAGAGAGGAAAAAAGATGAGAACCGGTCGTTGCGTTCAAAGACCTCCTGGAATTTGTCCGCTGCAATCAGATAGCACACCGTGTCCTGGACTGCCCTGGCCTCAAAAACATAGGGGTGGCTGCCGACGGCAGCGATTCCGAACGCCTCGCCTCTGGCAAGATAATCCACCGGCGTCTGGCCGTCGAACAGCCCCACCAGCCCGGCGAACACGATGTAGACGTACTTGCGGGAGGCACCTTTTTCAAAGATGATCCTGCCCTTTCTGAACTCGTCGACATCGAGTCCCGACATAAGGATATTCAGCTCTTCTCCGGAGAGAAATGAAAAGGGCCTGATCTTCTTTATGAATTCTTTGGGGGGTATCATGGCGCACGATTCTGAGGTGACAACAGGGCTTCCCTGAGGAAGCCCTGTTGTGATTTTATCCGGCAGCTATTTTGAGGCCGGTGCGGCCTACGCTGCCTCCTTGGTGAAGAGTTTATCGATCAGTTGCTGGGAAGGCGGCTTGGAAATTAGGCTCCCTCCGATGAACAGAATAGCACAGCCCGCTATCAGTATCCATTCCATTGTGCCCATGCCGAGCAGGGGTGGGTTTCTTGCAAGCACCGCCCATCCGCCCCACAGGGTGGCTATGGTGCCGTATATGACGGTGAGGACCGCACCCACCTTTGTAGCGCGTTTCCAATAGTAGGAGACCACGGTGACGAAGAAAAATATGGCGCCGAGGCCCATTGCGGCAAAACCCATGAAGACCGCGAGCAATGCAGGCGGCCTCTCGAGGGTCCAGTAGAAAGGCAGAAACAGGAAAAGAGCGATCAAGAAGTAGCCGAGGTAGAGCATCGATTTGTCAGATGTCTGCGGCCGCCAGAGCTTTATGATATCCCTTGTGACATTGGCGCTCATGATGAAGACCATGGCGGACAGCGTGCCAAGGGCGGCGCCAACCAGGGCCGTCAGGTATATGGAGATCAATGCTGACCCGCCTACTGCCCAGGCGAGCATGGGAGCGGCCAGGTCGGCGCCCCATTGCTTGTTTGCAAGCAGATTGTCGCCGTAGATCACCCTGGCCACGAGACCGTTGCTCGAACAATCAAGCATGATGGGGACCCCGGCTGTGAGCCAGACCACGAAACAAAGCAAAACAAACTCGTTTCTCGACAGTTTCTTCATGCCCAGAAACCGGCTGACGTTATGAGGAAAGCCAACGGACATGGTAAAGAAGATGACGGGTATTGCAGCTATGCCCACCCAACTGGAAAAGAGCTGGGTCACGCCGATGTGCGGCAGGGCAGGGTTGATCAGGGCCATGTAGGCGGGCTTTTGAGCCATGAGGCTATCCGATATCGCGTTGAACCCGCCGGCGTAAACGAGCGCCATTATGCCAAGCAGAAGACCCACGCATCCCAGAAAAGCGCCTTTTACCGCGATGAACCATTGGGTGCCCGTATAGCCGCCAAAGACCAGGAAGAGCCATGCGATCACAATGGCGATGATGAGACACCAGAAAGGCGGCAGGCCGGTAACCGCGTACCAGACTGCTCCGGCCGCCTTCAACTGTCCCACGGAGTACATGAAAAGGAAAAAAAGCATGCTCCCTGCAATGAGCGTCTGGAGGCCCTTTGATTCAAAGCGCCTTCCAATGGTTTCCGTGATTGTCGCTGCTCCGAGTTTGGACGAGAACTCCCTTGTCTTCGTTGCGGCAAGCCAGACGGTGGGAATGATGCCTACCAGCGACCAGATGCCGCCGAACCACATGCCGGAAAACCCGACCTTGTAAACCACCGCCGTGCTTCCGCAGAAGGCCCAGCCTGAAATGTAGGAGCCCGTGAGTGCGAGTCCCGTAACCCATGGGCCCATGTCTCTTCTGCCGACAAGGTATTCATCGTAGGATTTCCACTGCTTTTTGGCCAGTAACCCTAAAAGGACTGCAATAGTCAACAGACAGGCGACCCCTATGATGGAACCCACGATCATGCCTGTTGAAGGCTCTGGAATGTTCTGGAATGTCGGGTTCATTTTTTCCACCTCCTCGCGATAAGCCATGTTCCGAGCACGGTCATTACGAAAGTGCCGACGAGGATCAGCCCCCAGACAACCCACGCTACCGTAGGGTCAACAGTTACAGGCTGCATAAAATCTCCTTGAGCTTTAAGAGTTGTTCCCAAGAATTCTTCGCATCTTCCATTTTCACCTTGCGCTGCACACTTGCGCACGGCCTTGCGCCCTTTTCCAAAGCGGCTAACCCCGGTCTGCTTCTTCCACCCTCCTTTCCGTGGGCTTCAATGTTTCGAAAAGTTCATCGCCTGCATGGCCCATCCAGCGGAGCGTGAAGATTGGCGCGCTTGAGTAATGAGAGATAAGCAAGGTCTATAGAGCCGAGGACGCTGAATGATCGCGGGGGCGCAAGAGCATTTGGAACGCACTCTCAGCAAGGACCGGCCCCACCCACAGGTGGAGGAAAGGTTGAGCAAAATACGGCAAAAATGCTGTTTGAAAGTCTCGAAAAACACCAGCGCCGCGCCCAAGCTGTAGCGGTTCACTGAAAGCTAGATTACAGCTATTTGATAGCTAAGAAAAAAACGATAGTCAATGAAAAAGCATGTCCTGAAAAACATATTTGAGGACTCAGGGATTATAGACGCCAAACGAGAGCCATTTAAAATCATCCAGGAGGCTGTCGCTGATATTTTTCCCGATCCGGCACATGAAAAGATTGTCGGCATCAAGGCAAATATTGGGTTCGTTGGTTTTGCACTCGTTAAATTGAAAGGGTTTGAAAAGGCTGATCATCATCTGCCGGTATTGCGATGCAGTAACTTTGGTCCACTTCAAATCCCAGGTCCAGGTGAATCCTACGAAATATATGATTTTTTCCTCCACCCTTGGATGAGAGAGCATCCCTTGGACGAGAAGGCTTCCAACCCCCATTTGCCTCCAATCGCGGGCAACCTCTATCGCCTTGACCTCCATCATCACCTTGGGTTCGAGTCTGGCCCACCGTTGATCGGGCTCCGGACTGGCAAGCACCCCGAAACCGATGATGTTTTCATTATCGGCTACTGCAAGGACCACGTTTGCATCCTCTTCGGCAGCCCTTTTTATCAGGCTTGCACTCCTGGTGTAGAGCGACCTGAAATCGGGGTGCTCGCCGAACTGTCCTTCGAAACTGAGCCGACTGATCTCATCGGGAGAAGCAAAGGTATACACGGATAACTTTCCCTTCGTGGTCTTCACAGCGATCCGTTCAGTCAAGTGAATCATCCTCCCGTTTACGGCCTTAACGGCCGCGAGAAACTCCACGCTCCGCGAGGTGGATCCTAACGTCGTATTTGCTTTGACGCCTTCCTTTGCCGGTCAGGTTATCATCAAAGGATCCCAGGCTGGAAATATTTTCTTGTCCACTCAATTTTGCTTGACGAGCAGTCTAATATTAGCTATTAAATAGCCACCTTATAGCTAGTGGTCCGGAAAGGGCTCTTTCCGATACCGGAAACCGAGTGTCACATCCGGGGGTTCCGGATGCAGACCAGCTAAAATACCGGTTGCGGCCGATCAGGACCGCCGCAGGATCACCGTTTTGGCCCCGGTGCGCAGGTTCAATTCACGATGGGATAACCCGTTCCAGCAGAAGTTCTTTCCCATATTCCGCGGCCTTCGTTCCAGGCGCCGAATCACCCAAGCTCCTCCTTGCGATGTCCAGTACTCTTATTCCCGACGGTTCGCCGAAATAGCCGCTTCATCGGCCATATGAACGGGGACCCGGTATCCTGAAGTGGTGATCCTTTCCGCGTAATCCCGCCGTAAACATGGTCCTTTTGGCGGCGCTTATCCGGAGCGGGAAAATCCCGGTTACGTCTGAAAACATCAAAGGAGCCATTGGAACTAAAGTCAGGCAGGTATTTGTAGAAATAAACCTCAAAGCTTTCGACTTCGGCTTTACAGCCGCCCAGACAGGAAGGAGTTGAGCAGATGACGTGGAACGATCGGTTTGAGTGCATGCCGGTTGAAGAATTGCAAAAATTCCAGCTCGCGAAGCTTAAGGAAACCGTGAGCTGGCTTTACGAAAGAGTTCCGTTTTACCGGAGGAAGCTGGACGAGTCTGGCATCAGTGCAGGTGATCTAAAGTCCGTGGATGATATCAGAAAGCTTCCCTTTACGGTGAAAAACGACCTGAGGGACAATTATCCATTCGGACTTTGCGCCGTTCCCA
>OMSV01000017.1:0-1983 GCA_900290385.1 Syntrophobacter sp. SbD2
TCCTGCTTCTGGAGCCGTTTTTTAACTATCTCGGCAAGACCGTTGAAAGCACCGCTCATGATAAAGAGTATATTTTTCGTATCAACAGTGCGTTTTTCACGCTTTCCCGTTTTTCGGTACTGTTCGATTGCCTGCATCTGGGAGACCGGATCGTGTGGCGTCTTGATGTCCACTTCGGTCTCTTCCATAGGCTTGAGAAGCGCCCTTTGCACTCCTGTCCGGGAAACGTCCGGGCCAATGAGGTGCTGAGAGGATGCGATCTTGTCGATCTCATCTATGTAGATGATTCCATGCTCGGCAAGTTCGATGTCTTCATCGGCCTGAATCACCAACTCCCGGATGAGGTCCTCGACGTCCCCGCCCACATATCCGGTTTCGCTGAACTTTGTGGCGTCACCCTTTACGAAGGGCACCCCGAGCTTCTGGGCGATCAGCTTGACAAGATAGGTCTTGCCCACGCCGGTTGGACCGATCAGCAGGATATTGTTCTTTATTCTCCCCACCACCGGTTCGCTTCCGAACCTGGCGAGGCTCTGCAGGTATCTTATCCGGTTGTAATGGGTGCAAATTTTTGTGGCCAGAATAGCCTTGGGCTCGTCCTGCCTGATTACGTACTGGTTCAGGTAGAACTCAAGCTCTTCTGGTTTCATGTCGAACCGTATGTTCTTCACACCACCCGGTTTCTTTTCGCTCTCGATGGGTTCAGGAGCATGTTCAGGGGCCATCATCGGTGAAATAACCTTGATTCGGTAACCATATTTTTTTGAAAGATAGTCACTAAGCTCTTTTTGGAGAGTTTCCTGATCGGGGAAATTTGGAGGTTCGTCCTGCATTGAAATGCCTTTCACACCCAAGATATATTCGTAGTCTCTGTATAAGATACTAGATGTAATTATAATTTCTGTCCACCTTCCCTGCAATGACCCGATTCGCAAAAAGGTCCCTGAGTAGCTAATGAGTGGCAAACCAATCTCTCTGCTCTAAAGGGGCCGGGGGGGATTGCGGACATGGTGTCATATGCGGTACGGCAGCCCAAAAAAACGGGAGGCTTGGGCCTCCCTGCTAAACATGAATTTGAGACTCGGAGGGTAATTTTAGTCCCAGCCCAGAATCTCCTCGTCATAGAGCTTTTCGAGCTTGCGTTTGTGCTTCTCTTCTTCATTTTCGAGCACTTGGAAAAGCTTGGAAGCTTTTTCGCTCATGCATTTGTTTTTCCAGCCGGAATAGAAGGCCAGGGCTTTTTCTTCTTTCTTCATGGCGACAATGAGTGCCTCCTGGTAGGTGATCTTGTCGGAAAAAGGCACGTCCACCAGGTAGTCGCTGATCTTCAGGTTTTCGACCTGCCGGAGCTCTATCTTATCGAGGTTCAGCGAGTCCAGATTCTTGAGCATATCCCTGTGGCTCTGCTCTTCGGTGACCATTTCGTTGAAAAATTCTTTTATTCCCGGGTTCTTTGCGCGTTCGGCGCACTTCCGGTAGAATTCCACTGCATTTTCTTCCTTTTGGATGGCAAAATCGACCACATCACTGACGGAATGGCAGGAAAGGGTGCTCATTAGTGTCCTCCTGATAATCTGTTACACACTTAATTGGGTTTAAGATTTTACACACCGGGACCGGCTTTTTCTTCGCCGATTTAATGGACTCCTCACATCGGGAATCGGTTTGAATCCGGATGAGCAAGTCCGAGTCCATTGACTTGATCGGGCCTACTCGAACAGAGAAACATGAGAAAAGCTCGAGACCTCGACAAGCCCCAGGTCGGTCAGTTTCAACTCCGGTATAACCGGAAGCGACAGAAAAGAGAGGGCCATAAATGGATTGTCCAGTTTAGCCCCCCAATCTTTGAGAAGCGCTTTGAGCTTCCTCAGTCTGTCAGATACATCCGAAGCAGGCAATGCGGACATAAGCCCGCCGATTGGGAGCGGCAGAACCTCGATCCGGCCGCCCGAGGCGGCTGCCATACCTCCGCCCGTTTCCCTC
>OMSV01000017.1:1993-14755 GCA_900290385.1 Syntrophobacter sp. SbD2
CGATCCGGCCGCCCGAGGCGGCTGCCATACCTCCGCCCGTTTCCCTCAACGCGGAAACCGCAGCGGTAATATCAGAATCGGAGACGCCCGCCGCGATTACGTTATGCGAATCGTGCGCAACGGTAGAGGCGAGAGCTCCTTTTTTCAACCCCAGGCCGTGGACAAATCCGACCGCTGGATCCCTGCCCGGCACGTATCGATTATAGACTGCCACTTTGAGCAAATCGCGCTCGGGGTCGCACACAACGTAGCCGTTTTCAATTTTGGGGTCCATGAGAAGTTTGCTCGTAAAAAGCGTTGCCTCAAGTATGCCGATTACCCGCAATTTACCGGCTTTGGCCGGGACGAGCATTTGTTCGGGGCTTATCCTGTCGATACGCATTGGGCTGCCCGGCAGGGGTGGCATTGGCCAGCAGATAGGATCGGTGAGCAATTCCCCTTCGCGCGCAGTTTCGATTCCACCCTTGAAGACCCGAACCGGGTTCCAGGGATCAAGGGTCGGACTGATGCTGAAATCCGCAAAGTATCCGGGCGCAAGCGCTCCGCGCCTTCGGAGGCGGAAATAGTTGGCGGGGGTCCATGAAGCCAGCGTGATGGCGCGCACTGGGTCCATTCCCAGGGTCATCGCCTTATTAATTATGGCATTCATGTGTCCTTTACCGATGAGGTCATCGGGGTGCACGTCGTCGGACACGAACATGCAACGGGGCCAGGTGGAGTCATTTACGATTCCGATGAGCTTCTCCAGATCTTTGGACTGGCTCCCTTCGCGAATCATGACCGCCATTCCTCGTGCGAGCTTTTCGGCCGCTTCCTGCAAGGCCACACATTCATGGTCGGAGCCAATTCCAGCAGCCAGGTAAGCGTTAAGGTCGCGGCCTGAAAGCCCTGGACAATGACCGTCTAAGACCAGGTCCTGAAAAAGCAGAAGCTTGTCGGTAACTTGGGGATCGGCGCCGATCACACCCGGAAAGTTCATCATTTCCGCCAGACCGAGCAGGTTTTCGTCAGGGAACAGAGACTGGAGATCCACCGCCCTCAAGGTGGCGCCGGAGGTCTCGAGATTAGTAGCAGGAACGCAACTCGGCAGATTGAGAAAGATATCCAGGGGAAGGTTTCGAGCACATTCCAGAAAATACCTGATCCCGTCCAGGCCGAGCACATTGGCTATTTCGTGCGGGTCAGCCACCACAGTGCTCGTACCCCACGGGAGCACTGCGGCGCAAAAATTGGCAGGACTTAGAAGAGAGCTTTCGATGTGAACGTGTCCGTCTATGAAACCCGGACTTATATACATTCCATCTGCCTGGAGGGTTTCCTTGCCTTCGTAGTGGCCCCATCCGGCAATGAAGCCATCATAAATTGCCAGGTCAGCGGTCTCGATTCTCCCGGAAAAAACATTTACCAGCCGGCTTCCCTTTATGCAAAGGTCTGCCGGCCGCTGCCCCCTGGCAGCTTCGATCAAACCTTTCAAACGCGCAGTATCCATCTTCATGGCCACTCCAAGATGAGATCTCACCTGAAATTCATTTCCGCCACGACAGCATTATTTAAATCTTTGTTCTGAAAATATGAATTGGTAAAAAGATCTCCGAGCCGCCGTACCCTGTTGAACGGAGGCCGGTCGGAACTGTTGGAATATTACATTTTATACTTGCTGAAATCGAGGGGATCGAGCTTTTCGAGCATTTCGGCCCACTGTTCCTTGTTCTTTTCGTCAAAGGAAGGGTTGGCCTCATCGGACTTGAGATATTTGGTAATCACTTCATCATTGACAAAGATGGGCGCATTTGTCCGCAGTGCGATTGCAATGGCGTCGCTTGGACGCGAGTCGATAGAGGTGAGCTGTTCGCCATTTCGGATGTGGATTAGGGCGTAGTAGGTATTGTTCTTCAACTCGCAGACCTCAATGCGTTCTACTTTTACTTTGAGGTGCTCGAAAAGAGTCCGGATCAGGTCATGAGTCATGGGCCGCGGGAACTGGATGTTCTCCAGTTCGGTGGCGATTGCCGTAGCCTCAAGCAAGCCAATCCAGATCGGAAGGGTTGTTTCGTCGGCAATGTCTTTGAGTACCAGGATCGGCGTGTTCGAGTGAGGATCCATCACGAGCCCGGTTACTTTCATCTGCTTGAACATGCTTTCCTCCAACCATATGCCTCGGTGTTCCCCGGGCTCGATTCGGTAGAGTTTACAGGTTGAGAGATTTCCTTCAGGTTCAGGCCTTAGACCACACTATAACCGCAAACAATGCTCGAAGCAAGGCGAAGCAGGCGAAAGAGAGATCTTGCCCTATTTGCGCATTATGCCGGGATGATATCCCCTCTAAGGGAATTGGAATATGCAAAGGCAATTTTCACGCCAACAATTTGCCCTATCGAGGATAAAGGCGCTTGGAAATTGACTACCCTGTTTTGGGTGGTTCGTCCGGTCATCTGCCCGTTGGAAGCTCTGCTTGGCCCTTCAACCAGCACAAGGCGCATCGAGCCTACCTCGGCAAGATTTTTGCCCAGAGTAATATCGGCCTGATAGCTCTGGAGTTCGATCAACCGGCGGGCAGCAACCTCAGGGTCAACCTTGTCGGCAAATGTGGCGGCCCGGGTGTTTGGGCGGTCCGAATAGCGAAAAGAAAAAAGATTGTCGAACCGTACCTCGTCGAGCAGTTGCATTGTTTTTTTGAAGTCCTGTTCCGTTTCGCCGGGAAAGCCGACGATAATATCGGAGGTAAGCGCAATTTCGGGACAAATCTGGCGAAGCCGCTTGATTTTTTCCACGTAGCCGGCGGCCGTGTAGCCCCTGTTCATACGGGCCAATACTCGGTCCGAGCCCGCCTGCACGGGAAGGTGAAGGTGTTTGCAGAGCGAATCCACTTCGGCAAAACAGCACATCAGTTCATCTGTAAGGTCCTTGGGATGGGATGTGGTGAACCGGATACGCGCAATTGCGGTCTCGACCCCGATGCGCCTCAGAAGGTCGACGAAGTTGAAGTTTTCGTCGAGCCCCTTGCCGTATGAATTAACGTTCTGACCAAGCAGAAGGACCTCGCGGACGCCGGACTCATCAAGGAACCGGATCTCTTGGAGGATTTCATCGGCCCGCCTGCTCCGTTCCGGACCGCGCACGTAGGGGACTATGCAGTAGGCGCAATAATTGTTGCAGCCCTGCATTATTGTAACCGGGGCCGTTATGCCTCCATGCGGCATGATTTTGCGGCCGTCGAGTTCAGGGGCGCCACTTTCTTCGTCGGGTAGGCAGGCAAGCCTGCCACCGCTTTCTTGCACCTGTTGCAACATTTGCCCAACCGAATTCACCGCTCTTGTGCCAATAACCATATCAAGGTGGCCGAACCTGTCGAGCAGCTTTTCTCCGAGTTGTTGGGCCACGCAGCCCCCGGCTATGATTTTGAGGTGCGGTTTTGTGTCTTTGAGGCGGCGCAGGCTTCCCAGAAAAGAGTGGACCTTGTGTTCTGCCTTGCCGCGCACCGAACAGGTGTTTAGAAAGATAACGTCAGCCTGGCCTATGTCATTGACAGGCACGTACCCCAGGTTGGCGAGCAGCCGCTGGACTCGCAGCGAATCATATTCATTCATTTGGCAGCCGAACGTGCGGACGTATAGACCGCGCGGACCGGCGGAATGGAGAACTGGTTCAACCATTGCTATGATCTCGAATCATCGAATCACCAGGGCGGGCGGCGGGAGAAAACGGCCACCCATAAAACGGCCGCACATTAAACGGCGAATCACTGCGCCAACGTAAAGATTTTTAACCAATATAAAACCTCATAGCAAGGGAATTGAGACTGCGCACCAACTCGAGTCAGGGCGCCTCGCGGAGCGTGAGGATCACGGCTGATGCCTGCTATCTCTGAGTCCGGCATCCGTCAGGAATTTAAATCCACCTCGCTCAGCTTCAAGGTTTCCCGTTCAGCTTCCAGTATTTGGAGGATATCGGACTCGCATCCGGGGGCAACTGCTATCGAGACCAGCCCCAGCGTTGAGTCGACGGTGGATACTACTGCCATGCCCGGATAGGCTTCAATGATGAATCTGAGGTAGTGAATCTGGTAGGGGTCTATCAGGTAGTTGCGTACGGAGCATTCTTCCGGCAGAACTTGCAAAGTTTTTCTCCTTTTCCTTGAACCACTTGTATGTTAGCAAATAAAGTTTTAAAAGGGAAAGCTTGCGCCGAAAGGTTGGACTGACGCCTATCCTGGAATTCTGTGGTCCCGTGCGGCGCGGTTTTGATCTGTTGCCTTCCGGGGCGAAAAGTAGCCCAAAATGCCGGAGTAAAACTCTAATGCGAAGATATACCCTGATTTTTTTAATCTATGTTTTTCTTCTTCCGGTTTCAATTTTGACCATTTGGGGGGCTAACCCTGTCGTTGCCGCACAGTCCAGGTCGGCCACTTATTTCAGCAGCGGACAGGCCGTCTATGACCCGCAGGACACGGCTAAGTGCCAGCAACAGGCTATCCAGGACCTTATGGTCCAGGGGCTTACCCAGGCAATAGGCTCGTTTCTCACTCCGGCACAGATGGGCACACAATTTGCCGAACTGCAGAAAAAGATCCTGGCCAAACCCGCAAAATACATCGACTCTTACCAGGTTTTTTCTGAACAGCAGACGGGCGGAATGTATCGCGTGGTAGGGGAGGTTACTGTTTCGATGGGCACTCTAAAAGAGGATCTCGAGGTATTGGGGATTCTGGCTGCCCAACAGACGGCCCCGGACAAATCTGCCTCTTCGTCTGGGAGTAGCGTCCCAAGGGGAGCAACTGAGAGTGAAAAGACGCAGGTTGAAAAGGATGACGAAGCTGCTGCAGGGCCGGATGAATCGCAGGCATCGGCCTCCCATCCTCCGGTAGTGGCAGGGGGCGCCGGCATAGCGTCTTACCGCGGAATCTCTGCCACAAAGAGGGAAATCCTGTGGGCAGTTGCGGAGAAATGGGATCAGGAATGGGTGCTGGCGACAGAGAGCGGGGGCGTTAATTCTCTTTTTGCGCGAAATCTTGGCAAGGTAATGGGTGATAATGACTTCTCGATCCTTTTTCCCCAGCCAGGTTCTGTGAAGATGGATCTCTCCGGCAATATCCCCCCCTCTCAGGTGATATCGCTCGCGGAGGGGCTTGGCATACATGATGTGGTGGTCGGCAAGGTTTCCTACGCAGAGGACCGCAACAGCAAACAGGTGCTGCTCGACGCCGATCTACGTGTGATCAGGATCGGTCAGGGCAAGTCGGAATTTGAGCTTCACAAGGCCCAGAACATGGAGGATCTGTCCAACCAGGAAGGGGCGCTTGAGCTTGCCAGGCGAATCGCTCCACAATTGAGCAACTTTCTTGGGGGGCCCCCTCAGGCCGGGCAGGGAACTGGCTCTTCGACCCCTGCGGGGGCGACCTCAGCCCAGGTGGCAAGTGTCGGGCCGCTTTTGATCTACGTGCCGTCTGCCCAGTATCCGTACTGGATGGAATTGGCAAGCATTCTGCGCGAACAATTCAAAGATATGCAGATAGCCAACCTTCAGATAGGGACGACGCAAAGCGCCGTGAAGCTCGATGGAGTCAACGGGGAGTATATATTGAAGATGAGCGGGGCTCGGCTCCCGAGCGGCGCGACGGTCCGGATAGATTCTTATTCAACAGAGGCGCAGACCATGAATGTGTCGTTCTCACCTCCCGGGGGAGTCCAGGTCGAAACGAAATGACAATACCAAACCTGCTTACTCTCACACGCATTTTACTGACGGCTCTGCTAGCCTGGCTCTTGCTGAGACAATCGATGACGGCGGCCTTTATTGTTTTCTTTATCGCCGGTTTGACGGATGCCCTTGACGGACTGCTTGCAAGGGTGCTCGATCAGAAAAGCCGGCTGGGTTCCTATATAGATCCGGTTGCCGACAAGTTGCTCCTGGTAACGGCGTTTTTTCTGCTGTGGAAGATCGGTGAAATACCTCTTTGGCTGGTGCTGATCGTTGTGGGCCGTGACCTTTTGATTCTGTGCGGGTTTTTCGTCCTGTTTTTTTCTCAGGTGCAATTCGAGATAAAGCCTTTGGTCTCGAGCAAGCTGACTACCCTGTTTCAACTTGGGACCGTTTTCACGCTGCTCGGCAGATCGTTTCTGGAGCTTTCGGGGTGGATATATTCGGTCTTGTTCGTCACGACGGCCGGCCTTTCAATATTTAGCTGGGGACAATACCTGTTAAAAGGGTTGTCCCTGCTCAAGCGGCATCGGTCGGGCAATGCGGCCCAATGATGTTTTCCTTGACATAATGAGGCCGGGTCGTTATAGGTCAAGAGTTTCGTAGGCACGTAGCTCAGTGGGAGAGCGCTACCTTGACGCGGTAGAAGCCGGCGGTTCGAAACCGCCCGTGCCTACCAGCTATTTAGGCAAAATCGTTCTCAGGTTTGCAGACTCCTCTAATAGTTCGGCTGGCTGCCTAATTGGACCCGGATCACAGCAGGAAAGTAAAATTTCGGCATTGAAGGGTGGCATTTCCATTCGAGGCATCTTTCCAAAATGGTGGGGGTGCCTTTTTTTGTTGCGGGCCTTAGGGCTGAATGCCGAGTTTATATATAAGGAATGAAGTATGCCAAAACAAATTCAGATTAGCCTTCCTGGTGGAGGAAATCAAACAGTGCCAAAAGGGACTGCCGTTTCGGAGATTTTAAGCAAAATGGGGCAGTCCGGCGATGGTTGGATTGCCGCAAGGCTAAATGGTCAATTGGTGGATCTGGCCCGCGGGGTCGAAGAGGACGCTGTGCTCGAAGGGGTGGCAACCGATTCGCCAGCAGCGCTTGAGATCCTCAGGCACAGCGCTGCGCACATAATGGCACAGGCCGTGAGGTCGATTTTTCCGGAAGCGCTCATTGCCATCGGCCCGGCAATCGAAAACGGTTTTTATTACGATTTCGATGTGCTGAGACCTTTCACGCAGGAGGACCTGGAAAAGATCGAAGCCAAAATGAAGGAGATCACTTCGCAGAAGCTTCCCTTCTTTCGGCGGGATGTGCCGCGCGAAGAGGCGATAGGTTTGTTTTCCAGGGTTGGCGAAAAATATAAGGTTGAGCTTCTGGAAAGTTTCACCGATCCTGTGGTTTCCTTTTATCAGCAGGGTGATTTCATCGACCTTTGCCGTGGTCCTCACGTTCCCCATTCGGGTTTTCTCAAGGCTTTCAAGCTCACAAGCGTAGCGGGGGCCTACTGGCGCGGGGATGAACGCAACCCGATGCTCCAGCGAATCTATGGGACTGCCTTCTTTGATGCGGAGTCGCTGAAGAAGTACCTCAACTTGCTGGAAGAGGCCCAAAGGCGGGATCACCGCCGGCTGGGCAAGGAACTCGATCTGTTCAGCTTCTCGGAGGAAATCGGTGCCGGGATGGTCATCTACCACCCAAAAGGGGCGCTCATTCGCAATATCCTGGAGAACTTTGAAAAACGCGAGCACCTGCTGCGCGGCTATCAGATAGTGGTGGGCCCGACGCTGCTCAAGACCGAATTGTGGAAAAAGTCCGGGCATTTCGAGCACTACCGCGAAAATATGTATTTCACGGAGATAGACGAACAGTCCTACGGCGTGAAGCCGATGAACTGCCTGTCCCACATGATGATCTACAAGTCCAAAATCCGCAGCTACCGCGACCTGCCAATCCGCTACTTTGAGCTGGGGACGGTGCACCGGCACGAAAAATCCGGGGTGCTGCACGGCCTGCTTCGGGTCCGGCAGTTTACCCAGGACGATGCTCATATCCTTTGTACGGCCGGCCAGTTGAACGACGAAATCAAAGGCATTATAGATTTTGTTGCAGAGGTGATGGGGATTTTCGGCTTTGACTTTGAGATGGAAATCAGCACCCGGCCTGAGAAGTCCATCGGCACGGATGAAGATTGGGAGCGAGCGACGGGCGCTCTGGTGAAGGCGCTTGAGGATAAGGGATTACAGTATCATCTATGCGAAGGGGAGGGCGCTTTCTATGGGCCGAAGATCGACGTCAAGCTCAAAGACGCCCTTGAGCGGCGCTGGCAGTGCGCAACAATCCAATGCGATTTCACCTTACCCGAAAGATTCGATCTGACGTACATTGGGGCAGATGGTGGCAAGCACAGGCCGGTCATGGTACACAGGGTGATCCTTGGTGCGATAGAGCGTTTCCTGGGAGTTCTTATAGAACATTACGCGGGGGCTTTCCCTATCTGGCTGGCGCCCGTGCAGGCTATGATCGTCACTGTTACCGACTCGCAGCTCGATTTCGCACAGGCTGTCTGCGGGGAACTCCGCGGCCGGGGCGTTCGCGCCGAGGTCGACATGAGAAGCGAAAAACTCGGGTATAAGATCCGGGAAGCTCAGATGCAGAAAGTCCCATACATGCTCGTTGTTGGGGACAAGGAAGTCGAGAAGGGGGCTATCGCGCCCAGGAAACGGGACGGAACTCAACTGAGTCTAATGACCCCGCTTCAGTTTGCTGAACTGGTGGGCAGGGAGTGCCTGGAGTCCAGCAAGGGGCGTGTTGGTTTGGGCATTGTTTGAACAAACAGCACGGCAATTATATGAAAGAAAAAAATAAACCCTAATCAAAAGGAGAAACGACACTGGAGAAACAGGCCAATGTGAATGAAAAGATTCGAGGTCCTGAAGTCAGGGTGATCGGGCATGACGGCCAGCAGCTTGGAATTATTCCGGTCCGAAAGGCCCTGGAGCTGGCCGCACTGGAGCATCTGGATCTCGTCGAAGTGGCCCCGAACGCCGATCCGCCTGTTTGCAAGATAATGGATTACGGAAAGTTCAAATACCAGCAGAACAAGCGGTCCCAGGAAGCCAAAAAGAAACAGACCGTAATCCAGGTAAAGGAAGTAAAGATTCGCCCGAAGACCGACGAACACGACCTTCAGGTGAAAATCCGCCACATCAAGCGTTTTCTCTCCCAGAAGGACAAGGCGAAGGTGACGATTCTTTTTCGTGGAAGGGAGATCGCTTACTCCGATCAGGGGTTCAAGGTTCTGGAACGCATAAAGGAAGAGCTCAAGGAAGAAGTCGTAATTGAGCAGCAGCCCAAGATGGAAGGCCGTAACCTGGTAATGATTATGGCCCCGAGGTCTTGAAAAATTCACAGAATCTACCTTAATTTATTGACTCTTGGTCAAGTCCTAAATAAACTAATGCTTTTGCCATGACGATCGGGGCCAAAGGCCAAAGCTTCGTCTCGGCGCGCTCACTGGCGGGATTGGCGCCTGTGCCGAAAATTCCCGTCAGTAAGGAATTTTTAACCACTAAGAAAACCGGAGGATATCCGTAATGCCCAAGATCAGAACCAATCGCGCCGCGGCCAAACGGTTCAATAAAACCGGCACGGGCAAAATCGTCAGGGCCAAGGCTTTCAAGAGTCATATTCTGACTAAGAAAAGTCCAAAAAGAAAACGCGGGCTGCGTCAGGACACAGTGGTTAACGCCATAAACGTCAGGGCTCTCAAGCGGATGATGCCTTATCTATAAACCGGATTTTAGCCATCGAGTTCGCAGAGGTAAGGACCTGCAGCCCGTTATTCAGGCTTTCGCCGGGGTGACGGTTCCTTGCAACATGTCATAACTTTGTTGAGAACGTACTAGGAGCTTATTTAACAGGAGATTTCGATGCCCAGGGTCAAAAAGGCGGTCAAGTCGCGCGCGAGGCGTAAGAAGATTCTCTCGGCGGCAAAGGGATATCGAGGGGGTCGCGGTACTTTGCTTCGCACAGCAAAGGAAACGGTCGAGCGTGCCCTCAAGTTCGCATACCGCGACAGAAAGGTCAGAAAACGCGAATTCCGAAGCCTGTGGATTATTCGCATCAATGCCGCAGCTCGAGTGCACGATCTGAGCTATTCCAGATTCATGAACGGCCTAAAGAAGGCCAATATAACGCTAGACAGGAAAGCCCTGGCAAATCTTGCGGCTACGAACCCGGAGGTTTTCGCCGAACTGGCCAGGATAGCGAAAGAAGCTGCCTAGGAAATGAAAGAGGCTGTTGAGAAACTTCTTGAGACGGCCTGCCGCGCCCTTTCCGGGCTGGAAGAGGACCCGAGGGCCTTCGACCAGGCCCGGATTCGTTTTTTGGGGAGAAAGGGAGAACTTGCCCAGCTTTTCAAAGAGTTGGGAAAGGTCCCCGAGCAAGAGCGCAGGGAAGTCGGCAGACTGTTGAATGTTGCTAAATTGCGGCTGGAGGAGATCTTCTCGGAGGCGGCGCAGAGGAGTCGCGATCTGGAGGCCTCCAGGCGTGAATCGATCGATGTAACCGTTCCCGGAAGACTGCCGCCGCCGGGTCGCCTTCATCCGATCACACAGACGGCGATGGAGGTTTGCCGCATTTTCAATTGGCTTGGGTTCGAAACGGTCGAGGGGCCTGAGGTAGAGCTGGACTATTACAATTTCGAGGCACTCAATCTCCCGAAAGACCATCCGGCCAGGGACATGCAGGACACTTTCTACATCTCCGAAGAGGTGGTGCTGAGGACCCACACCTCGCCCATCCAGGTCCGCACAATGGAAAAGCGAAAGCCCCCGGTCCGCGTCATAGCTCCCGGAAGGACATACCGCCGCGATTCGGACGTCACTCATACGCCCATGTTTCACCAGGTGGAGGGCCTGATGGTGGGCAAGGGCATCTCTTTTGGCGATTTGAAAGGCATTCTCACCACATTTGTCCACCAGATGTTCGGTCTTGAGGTCGGGCTTCGTTTCCGGCCGAGTTTTTTCCCTTTCACCGAACCGAGCGCCGAGGTGGATATTGCGTGCGTCATATGCCGGGGAGGCGGCTGCCGCGTTTGCAAAGGCACCGGATGGCTCGAAATTCTGGGATCTGGAATGGTTGACCCGGAGGTCTACAAATACGTCGGCTATGATCCGGAGGAGGTAAGCGGTTTTGCTTTCGGCATGGGGATCGAGCGGATAGCCATGTTGAAATTCGGAATAGACGACCTTCGTTTGTTCTTTGAAAACGACCTGCGTTTTCTTAAGCAGTTTTAGAGGCACTATGCTGATAAGTCTTAAGTGGCTTTCCGACTATGTTGACTGCCCGCTTTCTCCCGAGCGTATCGCAGATGGCCTGACCATGGCGGGTCTGGAGGTGGAATCGCTTTGTTTGCGCTACATCCAGCTCAAAAACGTGCTGACCGCTCGGATCGAGGCGGTGGAACCCCATCGAAATGCCGAACGGCTCAAGATCTGTTTAGTCTCAGGCACGGGCGGCCTGCGCAGGATCGTTTGCGGCGCTCCGAACGTGAGCGCTGGAGCAATTGTTCCGCTGGCCCTGCCGGGGGCGGAGCTGCCGAACGGATCAGTCCGTGAGGTTAAGGTTCGAGGCGAATTGTCGCAGGGGATGCTCTGTTCGCAAAAAGAACTCGGGCTGGGCGAAGACCACAGCGGCATCTGGATTCTTCCCGCCGATACTCCGGCCGGTGTCCCGCTTGACGAGGCACTGGGGATCAGGGACGTGCTGATGGAGGTTGGGATCACTCCCAACCGCGGGGATTGCCTCTCATTGGTGGGTATTGCCAGAGAGGTGGCGGCCCTGTGTAAGACATCCGTAAAATACGCTTCCATTGCAGTCGATGAAACCGGTCCTGCCATTGATACGTTGACATCGGTCACCGTAGACGATCCCGCAGGCTGCCCTCGCTATACGGCCAGGGTTATACAGGGCCTGAAGACAGGTCCTTCACCCGAATGGCTCAAAGACAGGTTGGAGGCGCTTGGCGTCCGTTCGATCAACAACATTGTCGATGTTACCAATTACGTCATGATGGAGCTTGGTCAACCGCTTCACGCTTTCGACTTCAACCGGCTGCGTCAGCGCCGCATAGTTGTGCGAAAAGCCGGGCCGGGCGAGCGGTTTATCACGCTCGACGGCATCGAGCGCGATCTGGCCGAAGGGGCCGTGCTGATCTGCGACGGGGTCGGTCCGGTTGCCATAGGCGGCATCATGGGAGGCCTCAATTCAGAAATCGAGCCGGATACCACTGATGTTCTGATTGAAAGCGCCTACTTTGATCCGCTCTCGATTCGCCGGACCAGCAGGAGACTCGGGCTCAAGACCGAGTCGAGCTACCGGTTCGAACGCGGCACGGACCCTGGCGGCGTGATCAGGGCTCTCGACCGGGCGGCAGAGCTTATGCTGGAGGTCGGGGGGGGTGCGATTGCGGCGGGCAGGATCGACGTATGCCCAAATCCGATAAAAGCACAGGAAATAGTGCTGCGGGTGGACAGGGCCAACAGGCTCCTGGGGACCAGGCTATCCCCGCACGAGATGAAAGAGACACTGGAGAGAATTGAGATGCGCGTGGACGCGCTGGACTTGGATCGTCTCCGGGTGGTTGTGCCTGGTTTCAGGGGGGATATCACAAGAGAGATCGACCTGTGTGAAGAATTGGCGAGGATTTCGGGCTATGACGGAATTCCGGTTACCAGCCCGGCCGCTGCCGTGGAAGCCGCCGGTTTCGATCCCCATCAGAGGGCGCGCAGGGAGCTGAAGGACCTGTTGGCAGGCGCCGGGTTCTTCGAGGTTATCAATTACTCGTTTATTTCTTATGAATCTATCAGAAAGCTTCCGTATTCGGAAGGTGATCCAAGACTGGCCCCAATCCGGCTGAAGAACCCTCTGAGCGACGAGCAGGCCGTAATGCGAACGACCCTGCTGCCCGGGTTGCTTCAAAATGCACGCTACAACTTCGACCGCCGAAGCGAAAACTTCAGGATTTTTGAACTGAGCAAGATTTTTCTGCCTGCAAAAGAGGGCTT